>NZ_JBVCPH010000004.1:0-265863 GCF_057456235.1 Photobacterium sp.
AGATGGTGCCCCGGGCCGGACTTGAACCGGCACAGCGCGAACGCCGAGGGATTTTAAATCCCTTGTGTCTACCAATTCCACCACCAGGGCACGCAATTCTTGATTGCGGTGCTCGTAACTGATTTAAGTTAGACACCATCTTTAAATAACGATCTGCCAATATTTCTAATCGTCATTGCAAAATTTGGAGCGACACACGAGGTTCGAACTCGTGACCTCAACCTTGGCAAGGTTGCGCTCTACCAGCTGAGCTAGTGTCGCATATTATTCAAAAAGAATAATGGAGGCGCGTCCCGGAGTCGAACCGAGGTACACGGATTTGCAATCCGCTGCATAGCCACTCTGCCAACGCGCCATTACTTCGTAGAAGTAAACAATCTCTCGATTGCTAACCGCTTAGCAAGTCTTCCCGCTGCGGTACGGCGGCCATTTTACAGATTCCATTTATGCTGTCACTAAAAAAATGCATCCAACAAGATCGTTCGATTATATTTCAGCCAAAAACAGCAGAATTAAACCAGAATGAATATTTACTCAACAATTTTATCACCTTCGCACTATTTGACTGGCAATAAAAAAGCGGCCAGCAGGCCGCTTTGATTTTGAATTCGTAATATTTTTATTGATCAATGATTTTCTGCATTTAATAAATCACCTTTAGCCGCTTTTAAGTATTGATACATTGACCAGTACGTCAGCACCATAGCGACATAGAGAGATGCATAACCCAACCAGACGATCCATGGGTGCGGATGCCAAAGTAGCAACAGCAATGCAAACATTTGTGAAGCCGTTTTCACTTTACCCACCCAGGAAACGGCAACACTTGCACGTTTGCCCAGTTCAGCCATCCACTCACGCAGAGCAGAAATAATAATTTCACGCCCAATCATCGTAACAGCAGGAATAGTGACCCAAATAGAATGGTAGTCTTCAACCACTAACACTAACGCCGTTGCTACCATTAACTTATCAGCGACAGGATCAATAAACGCCCCAAACCGGGTGGTTTGGTTCAATTTGCGAGCAAGAAATCCATCAAACCAATCAGTTAAACCGGCAATAAAGAAAATTAGCGCTGTTGCAAATGCAGCCCATTCATACGGCAGATAAAACGTAATAACGAAGAAAGGAATGAGGATCAGTCTGATGAAACTCAAAATATTAGGGATTGATAAACGCATAATTTTAGTTCTTATGATTAAATACAGTATCACTACAGATACAAGAGTGCCGCAAAGCTAGTGATGTTGCAATGCGTCATATATCTTTTCTGACAAAGCCTTGCTAATACCTGGCACTTTAGCTATTTCTTCTTTGCTCGCTCGTTTTAGTTCGTGCAATCCCCCCATGAACTTCAATAATGCCTGACGGCGTTTAGGGCCGATACCTTCAACATCTTCCAATGCACTGCGTTTTCTGACTTTAGCACGTTGTGCTCGGTGCCCGCTGATCGCATGATTATGGCTTTCGTCGCGAATATGCTGAATTAAGTGCAAAGCGGGTGAATCACCTGACATTGATAATTCTTCACCCGTAATAAAAATCAAGGTCTCTAAGCCAGGTTTACGGCTTGTCCCTTTAGCAACACCTATCAATAAAGGTTGTTTAGGCCATTCATCCATAAAAGGTTTTACTACATCATACGCTCTTGATAGCTGACCTTTGCCCCCATCAATAAAAATAATATCGGGGATTTTATCGGGATCCATCTGTTTGCCGTAACGTCGTTCCAGTACTTGTGCCATTGCAGCATAATCATCACCGCCGGTAATACCCGTGATATTGTAACGCCGGTACTCCTGTTTTAACGGCCCTTCCCGATTGAAGACCACGCAGGAGGCAACAGTCTTCTCCCCCATGGTATGACTGATATCAAAACACTCCATTCGATTAATCGAATCAAGCTGTAATGTTTTACGTAATGCAACAAAGCGTTCCTGAATCGTCATTTTATGATTGAGCTTACTGGTCAATGCTGTCAGGGCATTGGTCTGCGCCAGGTTTAAATAGCGCGCACGATTACCTCGAGGATTGATTTTCAGTGCGATCTTTCGGCCAGCCATTTCCGATAATGTATCGGTAATCACTGCCTTTTCATCACCTAAGCTTGAACCCAGAATGATGACTGACGGAATAATTCGCCCTTCTGCCTGACTGAGATAAAACTGGGTGACAAAACTGGACAGCACTTCAGTCACATCGGCACCAGTCGGCATTTTCGGGAAGTAGCTCCGGCTACCCAGTATTTTACCCTGCCGAATATACAAGGCGTGGATACATGCCATGCCATTCTGCTGAGCGATACCGACAACATCGAGATCATCTTCGTTATCATGACTGACAAATTGTTGTTCCTGAATCCGCCGTAATGCCTGGATCTGATCGCGGAAAAGGGCTGCTTGTTCAAAATGGAGGCTCTGACTTGCCTGCTCCATTTTGTCAACTAAAGAGGTAATCACCTGACGATCTTTGCCTTGCAAGAACATCCGCGCATAACCGACCTGATCCTGATAATCATCCTCACTGATCAGTCCTTTAACACAAGGTCCTAAGCAGCGACCAATCTGGTACATCAGACAAGGACGACTACGGTTCGCATAAACAGAATCTTCACATTGGCGAATAGGAAACAGTTTCTGCATCAAATGCAGGCTTTCGCGTACTGCTCCTGCGTCAGGATACGGACCGAAATATTCGCCTTTACGCTTTTTTGCCCCGCGATGAATAGAAAGACGCGGATGGCGGTGGTGGCTCATGAAGATATAAGGGTAAGATTTATCATCACGCAGTAGTACATTGTACTTTGGCAAATACTGCTTAATGTAATTATGCTCGAGGATCAGTGCTTCTGTCTCGGTATGGGTTACCGTGACATCAACCTTACGGATATTCTTGACTAAGGCCCGGGTCTTTTCGCCCGCAACATTGGTACGAAAGTAGCTTGACAGGCGTTTTTTGAGGTCTTTTGCTTTTCCGACATAAATAACCTCACCAGCGACATCATACATCCGGTAGACGCCTGGCTGGTGAGTAACTGTTTTCAGAAAGCTTTTGTTATCAAATGCATCTGACACTACAAAGTCTCTGCGTCCAACATCCCATGGCGAATAGCAAGGTGGGTTAGCTCTACATCACCGTTAATGTCTAATTTACTGAATAGGCGGTAACGGTAACTATTAACAGTTTTAGGGCTTAAATTGAGTTGCTCCGAGATGTCAGTAACCTTCTGTCCTTTCGTGATCATCATCATGATCTGAAGTTCACGTTCTGAAAGCTCTTTAAAAGGATTCTCAGAATCTGGTGCAAACTGACTTAACGCCATTTGCTGCGCAATCTCAGGCGAAATATAGCGTTGCCCACTATTAACCATACGAATTGCATTGACCATCTCATTAGGCCCTGCACCTTTGGTAAGGTATCCAGCGGCACCGGCTTGCATCACTTTCGTTGGGAAAGGATTTTCGGTATGGATTGTCAGTACAATAATCTTAATATCGGGATTAAAACGAAGAATCTTCCGGGTTGCTTCCAGGCCACCGATACCTGGCATATTCATATCCATAAGAACGATATCCGCATTTTCACTACGGCACCATTTTACGGCATCTTCACCACTGTCGGCTTCCCCTACCACTTTTATACCACGGACATCTTCAAGAAGACGTCGGATCCCTGTGCGAACCAGTTCGTGATCATCTACAAGGAATACATTAATCAAGCTGTATCTCCAATATGATTTGGCTCTGCACCCAGCCAGAATTGGCAGGATAGCTATTACTGATATTACCCAATTTTACCCTAACTTGAAATCCGAGCACACACGGATTCTGCGTATTAGCGCAAATTTTCGAATAAACTTAATGCTTGACTCTATATAGTCAAGTGTCATTTTTGCACATTTCAAGACAAAAAAACATAAACAGCAGTATTTACCATACATATGAAAAAATAAAGAGAAAAATTCAGAATATCTAAGCAGTTATATTCTAGACATAAAAAGCGGGCTAACCGTCTAAACTAACCAGTGATTTAATATGTATTTAATCAGTAAATCATATCAAAACACTCTCAATCTACAGGTATAAACCTTCCTTATTGATATTGTTACCAATAAATCTTGAACAAACACAACTTTATTTTATTGTTGAGCAAAAAAACTCACCTATATCACTGTTATCCCCGGAGACCTGCTAACCACACAATTTCAGCTTTCTTGCCGTGACCATTTCGTCTGAAAAATTAGCCATTCGATAATTGTCATAACTTTACGAATAACGGGAATAACCTAAAAAAAAGAGGTCTATACTAAATATGGCTATTATAGAAACAACAAACCAAATTATATGCTGCCATTTATTAACCAGGAGGATGTAACATGAAAGCACTATTTGCCATTATTATGCTCTCTCTGTCAAGCTACGTGTTTGCTTTTGGCAGTGGAGGAAGTTACGGCGGTAATCCTGCTATCTCAACAGGAGCATTGAGGAATTTTATCTCTGTTTGTCTCGATAAAAACGGAGATGCTATCACTAAGTCTCACAGCCAAAAGCTCAACCGTAAATGTGCTATTACCGGAGTGACTGTGATTGATTTAATTAATTATGACAATTTTTATGATAATAAGCCCAAAGGTGAAACACTTGTCGATATAAGACAAATGCAATACTAATCAGCATCTTACCTTTTCTTACTCTGTATGCGCCTAACTTAAGCGGAAGAAGGCCAGCATTAGTGCTGGCCTTCCGAATTAGGCAGAGCTAACGTTAGAAAAAACCGGGATTAATCGACACTTGCCATGAGTAATTCAAACCGTTCATTGCCTCTCAACATCTCAAAATCCGCTTCCTCTGATGCTAATTCTCGCAATGATGCACTCCCCGTAATGGCACGTTCGAGATCTGAAATCGCCTGCTCCTCTACCCCAAGGCAAGAATAGGCACAAGCACGCTGATAAAAGGCATGAGCATTGCTATCATCAACTTCTAACACGCGATTACACAAACTCAGTGCCCAGTGGAATTCTCGTATTTCCATCGCCGCATCCGCTTTATAGGTCAACGCTTCAAGGTCACCCGGCCGTATTTTCAATACCTCGTCGTAAACTTCCATCTTCTGCTCTGGTGTCTGCATGCCCTGTGCACGTAACCAGAGATTATGGACTTCGTTGATTCTCTCAATTTCTTTGTTGTTTTCACTGATGTTGCGGGTTTTACGTTTCAGGTCACGTTCCAATACCTGAAATTTTTTCTCATATTGTTCCGCGATTTCTTGTAATTTCTTATCGGCGTCTTGTAATTGCTGCTCCGCCATTTTTGTTGTGTTTGTACGAAGCTCTCGCAAAGACTGCCAACCAATCATCGCAATCAAAGACGCGACACCCGCGATAATGTAGAAAAAATAAGTCACCGTAACATTGGCATAATTCAGTGATTTATCGGCAACGGAAAGTTCACGATCTGTAATGCTCACAACTAAACGCCGCTCCAAATCCTGTTGATCCATTCGCAACGATTTAAGTTCATCGAGAACATAACGTTCCATTAACGGCTTATCGTAAATACTTTCTTCTGAGTACTTTTCTGCAGCCAGACTGGAAAATGATAAGCTTGCCAATACAAGCGCAAGCAAAATAGTTCGAAGCATAATGAGCCCTATTAAAAATGACGATATCCAGTAGCAACCACACCACTACCGACACACCCTAACAAATTTAAACAGACGTTAGCCATACTGAATGACATTTTGTGGGCTACATTTTTGATACATCAACACTTGATATGCATCTACACGCACTCATAAAATCAATCAAGGCTCTTCTTAAACCGCTGCGATGCAATCAGCAGGCCGATAATAGTAAACCCCATCAGCCAGAGCGCATCACGCCATAAATCAACGAGTTGAGCACCACGCAGAACAATCCCGCGGATCATCCGCATAAAATGCGTCGCCGGCAGAATTTCAGATATCCATTGCGCGGCGATCGGCATTGCCTCGTAAGGAAATATAAAGCCCGACAGCAAGATTGATGGCAAAAGAATGAAAATCGTCATCTGCATCGCCTGCAACTGAGTCTGGGCTATGGTCGAAATCACTAAACCTAACGTCAGGCTGGCAGAAATAAACAGCAAAGTGCCCAGTAAGATCTGACCTACTGTACCGTTAATCGGTACGTTAAAAATAGTGTGTCCCAGCCCGAGAATAATCCCGACCTGGATCAGACCAACAAAGATATAGGGAATAATCTTGCCGATCATCAGCTCCAGCGGATGCACTGGTGTGGTGATCAGCAATTCCAGATTGCCTCGCTCCCGCTCACGTACAATGGCCGCAGAGGTAAACAATATCATGGTCATCGTCAGGATCACTCCCAATAACCCCGGAACAATATTCACCGCCGAGCGCCTTTCTGGGTTATACAACAAGGTCACTTCAAAAGTGGATAGTCCGGCAGGCTGATAGGTTATCAGCTCTTTCAGCGGCATATTTCTCAACTGTAACAAAGCGGCGCTGATCATCGTATCGGAACCGTCAACCAGCCACTGTCCGACGATACGGTTATGTTCGATCCGCTGAGTTAAATCCGCTGGTAAAATTAACGCACCACGTACCGACCCCTCGTTTATCGCCCGCTCAGCTTCAGAGACGGTCAGAAACACCTGTTTCACTGTTACCACCTGAGTAGCTTTGACTGATTCGGTAATGACTCGCCCGGCAGCGGAATCACTCTGATCAACAACCGCTATCGGGATATTTCTGACATCGGTGTTGATGGCATAACCAAATAACAATAGCTGGATCAACGGGATCATCACCACCATGCCAAAGGTAAGACGGTCTCGGAACAGCTGCCGTATTTCTTTAATCATTATCGCTTTTATACGGAACAAGCCTGTAGGAAGAAACCGATTCATTGCCGCCCCTCCCCCGTACAAGTTACGAACACATCCTCAAGGCTAGGACGCGCAATAATTAGCTCTGCTTTTTCCAGATGGGGAAAACCCGCATGCAGCCAGCCAACCGGATCGTTAACTTCCTTGCGAACCAGCACACGCAGCCGGATGCCTAACTGGGCTGCTGAGCGCACCTCCGGCAGCTTGAGCAGAGCCTCTTTTAACTGTCGCAGATCCGCCGCCTGAATTTCTACGACCGTAACCCCCATGTTCGTCATCAGTGCTTCCGGCGTATCATCGGCCCGTATCACCCCCGACTCCATAATTGCCAGGGCATGGCAGCGTTCAGCTTCATCCATATAATGTGTGGTCACCAGAATTGTGGTTCCCTGATCGCTCAAATCAAACAGCTGCTCCCAGAACTCGCGACGGTTTTCTGGATCGACCGCTGAGGTTGGCTCATCAAGCAACAACATCTTCGGCTGATGCATGGTGGCAGCGGCTAAGCCCAGTCGCTGCTTCTGGCCACCGCTGAGACTGCCTGCCCGTTGTTTTGTCAATAAGCTTAAGCCATAAGTGGAGAGCTGCCCCTCGATGCGGCGATTTAATTGCTTGCCCGGCATTCCGAAAATCTGGCCGATAAACTGAAGGTTTTCTTTTACCGTCAAATCGTCATACAGCGAGAACTTCTGAGTCATGTAGCCAATACGTAAACGGAGCTTTTCTGCCTGCCGCGGAACTGACAATCCGAGTACCTCGACCGTACCGGATGTCGGACTCAGCAACCCGGTTAACATCCTCAGCGTTGTCGACTTACCGCAACCATTCGGACCGAGAAAACCGTAAATACTGCCTTCGGGCACCACCAGATCCAGTCCATCAACAGCGGTAAAATCACCAAACTTGCGGGTCAGCTTATTGGCAATAATGACATTGTCATTCATCCGGCATCTCCACTTGCGCAGGCACTCCTGCAGGCAGGGCTCTGGCTTCGTCAGATAGATCTATTTCGGCCAGATAGACCAGTCGCGCCCGATCTTGTTCATTTAACGCAAAATAAGGCGTAAAGGCAGGCTCGGTTGACACCCAGCGCAATGTTCCCTCAAAGCTATGCTCAATACCGTCAACATGGACAATGAATCGATCCCCCACCTGTAACTTCACCCGATAGGGTTCTGGCACATACACCCGGGCATAAGGTACGGTATCAGTCTGAATGGTGGCGACAATACCGTTCTTCGGCACACGTTCCCCCACGTTATACGGCAAGCTGTCTAGCACCCCGTTACGTGTGGCAACCACCGTCAGATCACTGAGAATTTGCTGTTGCAACTGTACTTCCGCATCTGCCGCTGCCAGCGCGGCCTGGGCCTGTTTGATATCTTCGGGCCGTTCGCCATTGGTCAGTTTGGTGAGTTTTTCTTTTGACGAGTCGTAATCTGCCTGAGCCGCAGCTCTTTGTGCTCTGGCTTTGTCTTTTTCGGCAAAACTGGCCAGCTTCTGCTCAACCAGTTTACTCATCCGTTGATAGGATTTCCGCGCCTCGACCAGTAGCGCTAAGGCGCGTTCCAGGTTTGCCTGAGCAGCAGCGATATCTTCTCCCCTTTCACCGTTGGTTAGCCGTAGTAAGTAAGCGCCTGCTTTCATTTTTTCAGCCTCTGCTCTGGCAAGAACTGCACTTTGCTGCCTGGTATCGAGTCTCACCAGCACATCGCCCAGCTTCACCAGCGCCCCTTCTCTTACTGGTAGTTCCCGAACAATTTCATTTGCCGTCGCGGTGAGAGTGACCCTGTCACGCTCCAGTATACCAAGAGCCTGATGGGCGCGGTTATTGTCACAAGCGGCAAGTAACGTCACCATGCTTAAAACAAGTAAGGGAGATAATATTCTGTGACGAAATAAAGCTATGCGTTCTCTTTTCATCATATTCTGCCCGGCCATCAGCAAAGGAATAATAAAAGTGTACGCCTCTTTGTCAGGTATACAATTGAATTAATACGGTTAAATCAACACCACTGGACTACCGGTGCCAATTACCCGTATTGCTTTGACATTATGTTCCGCGACCAATTGTTATTCAGAGTCTGACAGGGATTTGCAAGCGAGAGATTTGATCATTTCAATCACTTTTTCCTGCTGTGGAAAAAGCTCTTTTGAGGTATATATGCCCACCGTTCCTCGAAAATATTGTTTTTCCATCGTGAGCGGCTGAAGCCCGAAACGTGAAAAATATGACGTCATATCACTTGGATACGGCATCACCGCATTTGTTTCAAGCGTTATATCGATACTCGCAAGCAGTGATCCCATTTCAAAAACCGTGCGCTCATCCAGCTTCTGTTTTTGTCGTTCAATACGCTTAGGCACCGGATTTTCGATAATATGGCTGTATTTTTCAGCATCATAAGTAACCGCAACAGACGGGTATTCTTCAAGCATCGCATCGGTGACAAGCTGATCACGCAACGGGTGGGAATCATTGACGAAAAAACTGTCATAGGTCTGAAAAAGCGGAATAAAAATCACATTGAACTTCGATGACAGTCCCACAATTTCATGTCCAATAAACAGCTCCATCTCATTTTTAACCAGAGAATCCATCAAACTCAGATGATTCCCGAACTCCACCTGAATTGACGCAAATGGACAAAAATGACGGTACTGATGTACAAGATCTTTGATAAAAAGAGTCCACCACGCGTCACCAGTACCAATTCGCAACTTTCCGGCCCTATGTTGTTTTCGCTCTTCGATCCGATCCAGCATATGCTTATATTGCTGCTGCATAACTGAGCAATCATCAAACAAGATTTCGCCAAATTCGGTCAGCTTCATCCCGGAAGCTTTTCGCTCAAATACCGTAACACCCAATGAGTGTTCTAACTTTTTAATGCTACTGGTAACCGCAGGCTGGCTCATTCCCAGCATCTGGGCGGCCTCGCTCACACTCTCCAGCCGGGCGACCAGTAAAAAATACTGTAATACTTTGTCCATTTCTATCTCGTTATAATGAAGAAATAATCCAACGATTGATTATTTGAAAATATTGCTCCCATGATCACATATTCATCAGTTTTATTAATAGCCAATTATGGCAATTAGTCGATATAACTCACCTTTTCTCCTTGCATTATAAATAAAACTTATACCATGACATTTCCTTACTATTTCTACTGTATCAGGCCACGATCTAAGATGCGCAGCAGGTTTAGCTATAATTTAAGGAAAGAACAATGAAACCAACATTCCTCGCGGTTGCTGTCGCACTTGTGTTCTCAGTCGCTGGTTGTAACTCCAGTGATACCCGTTCGGACACTGTTATGGGAAATACGGGCAATACCGACAATGGCGGTCAAGACATACCGATCATCAGTGAAGACAAACCTGTCATCGAAGAGGCCTTATACTTACGGGGGATCAACGGTGACTGGGGAGCATCAGATCGCGCAAAACTGATATACCAGGGTAAGAGCCAATACGTCTCTGTCATCCGTGTCGCCAGGGGAACGAACCAGTTTAAAGTTGCAGACGAAGGTTGGCAGATCGAATACACCGGCTACCGCACACCCATTGTATTCGGCCAGCAGAATGAATTTGTCAGTAAGCCTGCCGAAAACACAGACTGTATGAATCAGGACTGTAATTCTGAAATTACTTTTCCTGATAAAGGCTATTACAAGTTTGCGGTCGATCTGTCAGATATAAAAAGACTTCAGTTAACCGTTACAGAAGCCACTCAGGAAGAAGCCGAACAATTTTATAACGATGCCATTATTGATCCTTCCACGGTGCATATCGGACATAAGCAATTAACGTCCAGCCTTTATAGTAACTATGACAACACAACCGATACCGTAAAAGTTTCAGTTAAAGATCCGAATGCCAGCCTTCGTACGTTCGGAATTTCCACTACAGCAGAATTACGCGACGCCTTGGATCAGGGGCTGTACGTTAGCGAAGATAGTGACAAGCCACGAGTACGAACAGGTGATCTGGCCTTTGATGGTCTTTTCGCCCTGTCCGTTCAGGAACTAAACCAACTTGCCGTCTCCGAAATCAAAGACGGCAATTACAACCATAACAAACCGATTAAAGCGGATGTTTTTGAAACCGGGGCTAAATGGCATTACGTCTGGACTCGCGACCTTGCTTATGCCGCTGATCTGTCCGTTGCACTGCTTGATCCGACACGTGTCAAAAACGGGTTGGAATTCAAGCTGTCTGATTTCAGAGAAGGTACCGATCGTGAATATGATGGTGAACAAATTATCCAGGACACCGGTACCGGCGGCAGCTGGCCAATCAGTACCGACAGAACGTCATGGGCACTGGGTGCCGAGCGCCTGCTCAGCACACTCACTGGGGAAGAGTACGATGCATTTGCCATGCGCGCTTACCATGCCCTGAGCAACACCATTAAAGCCGACCGGGTCGCCGCTTTTGATGAAACCGACGGCCTGTATCAAGGAGAACAGTCTTTCCTCGACTGGCGTGATCAGACATATTCAAGCTGGACACCCGATGATGTGAATTACATCGCCACCAGCAAAGCACTCTCTACGAATATTGTCCACTATCGCGCTCTGATGCTGGCGGCAAAGCTCGCAGAAAGTTATGACACCTCAGCGGTAGCAGAATACCAGCAATGGGCGAATGAACTGAAGAAAGCCATTAATGATCAGTTCTGGAACAGCACTAAAGGACTGTATTCAAGCTATCGTTTTGATGCCAAATCCAACATTCAGGTTGATAAATACGATATGCTCGGTGAAGCACTGGCAATCATCAGCGGTATTGCCGATGAAGATCAGGCAAAAAAAATCATGGCCAATTATCCGCATAGCGAGTTTGGTGTACCGGTTTACTTCCCGCAGCAGCCAGGCGTCGCGGTTTATCACAACCGAGCCATCTGGCCTTTTGTCACAGCCTACAGTCTGAAAGCAGCCGCCAAAGCCAAAAATGTCGCCGCGGCAAACAATGCCTATCAATCCCTGCTTCGCGGTACCGCACTGAATCTGTCAAATATGGAGAATTTAGAATGGCTGTCCGGCCAGTCACTGGTTTTACACGGCGACCATGGTAAAGACTCTTCACTCGACGGCCCAGTTATTAACTCTCAGCGCCAGTTATGGTCTGTCGGTGGTTACTTGGGAATGGTGGTCGAAAACATCTTTGGCTTTAACACCGACAATGGCATGCTCACGATTAAGCCCTTTATTACGGCAGAACTGAGAAACACCACATTCAAAAACTCCTCACAAATAAAAATTGAAAACCTGGTTTATAAAGGTGCAAAATACAGCGTAACCGTTGAACTGCCAGCGGTTGACGACAATAACAGTGGCTATTTTGACATCGCATCGGTCAACAAGACCAACAACGACATTGTTGTCACACTGGGCCAACGCCTAGCGGGTGATGAGTCTCTAACACTTATCGAAGGCGTACTGCCTTACGATACCGATAATGCCAAAGCGTTCTCTCCGCAAGAGCCAACCCTGGAACTCACCAACACCGATGGTGATATAAGTGTTGTGATTGAAAATCAAAACAACTACGCCGTGAACATCTACCGCAATAGTCAGCAATTTCACACCAACTACAGTGGCAGTAAGTTCACAGATAAGTTAAACGGCAATGAATATGTCTGTTATGTAGCGGAAACTATTAACAGTGCGGGCTATCGCTCTAACCCGAGTAAGCCAGTGTGTACCGGTGAAGCGCTGAAGGTTGAATTCAACGGAACCTATACCGTATTTAACAAGGATATATATGTCGTTTCTTTTGACGGGATCAATAACGAGTTAGACGGTAAACAGACGTTCCGGATTGCAGAAACGGGTACTTACGATTTTGCGGCACTCTACAATAACAACCTTGGTCAGCTTAATACCGGTATTACCAATGCCGTGAAAAAACTGACGGTCAAAGATGGTGATGGCAAAGTTGTTGCTGATGGTATTTTACAAATGGGTCATATTGGCGAAGCACAGGGGTTACGCATGTCAACACCGGTGACCGTTCAGTTATCACAAGGGGTCGATTACAGCTTTACCCTCAGTGATTATTTCAACATGAGCTATCTCAACTCCAACAATACGTACATTTACTCTGGCGGACTGGATGGTTTTGAGAACTCAACCAACCTGGTTGACATGAAAATTACCCGTCATTAATCCTCGAAACTACTAGGCTAAATGCCAGTCAGCAATTTGCTGACTGGCATTTCTCATCAAAAAGCTTTTTGTTTGCCTTAATTTTGAGTTGCGATAGTCAAACTGTTCTAGCACATGAATTGTCGAAACTTAACGGCTGAGATGACTGTCTACATTACTTTCACCCTATTATGATAAACAATCACAATACTGCGTTGTATTTTTGGCATTAGAAAGAGCAATGCTGGATAGCCTGGGGACTGAATTAGTTTTGTACTTCAATTCGGATTTATCACAGAAAGAAATTGACTCACAATGTAAAGCACTGGGGGGAGCTAACAAGCACTTCAATCCTCAATTTACTTTTGGTTTGGTTTTAGATATTCGATGTAATGCTTGTAGTAGGAAATATTGAAGGGGGGGGGTTATCTGCAGCGATATAGATGATTAAAGACGGCATACACTATACCTTCCCTATCTACTTCATCTTTCGTCTTTTGGGGTGTCCATTACCACTATCGTCGTAATGGAGTTTACTTGGGGGATCTCTCCCAGCACATCAGAATGAAAACGCTTGTAGGCCGTCAAATCACGGGTCTCTACCCTGAGCAAATACTCATTTGCGCCCGTGACATTGTAGCACTCTTTGACTTCTGCCGCCTCCATGATGTGTCCTTCAAAACTCTGTTGTGACTTTTTGCTATGGTTCGACAGCCCAATGGTGACATAAGCGACAAAGCCAATTCCCAGCTTGTTTGGATCGAGTACCGCCCGGTATCCCTTTATCACGCCGCGACGTTCGAGTTCTTGTACCCGTCGCAATGTCGCCGAAGGAGACAAACCAATCCGGTTAGCAAGATCCACATTGGACAACTTGCCGTTCGATTTCAACTCGCGCAATATTCTCTCGTCAAATCGGTCCATAGCTTTCACTTATTGTCAAAAAAACAACTTTAGAGCAAATATAGACACAAAATTTACGCCATCTCTCATTAATATACAAGGAGACACAACAGACAATAAATGGAAGAAATATGGATTACCAACAGATTTTCGCCCTAATAACCTTCGCGTTCGTATCAACCGTTTCACCAGGGCCCAACAATATTATGCTGATGGCATCCGGAGCTAATGTTGGTTTCATGCGTACCATCCCCCATATGTCTGGGATCGTATTGGGATTTAGTCTGATGATGATCTTGGTCGGTGTCGGCCTAATGGAGATATTTACTGTATACCCAGTTGCCCAGCAAATTTTACAGATAATTTGCGTTGCCTACCTCTTGTACCTGGCTTGGAAAATTGCTTTGAGCCAACCAGCAGACAATAACGGATCGGATTATAAGCCAATGGGCTTTTTGGCCGCCGTCTATTTCCAATGGATTAACCCAAAAGCCTGGTCAATGGCATTGACCGCAATTAGTGTTTACAACACCTCTGCTTCTGTGTACGGCATTTTACTTATCTCTCTGGTGTTTGCCGTGATTAATATACCCTCGGTAAGCATTTGGACAATTGCTGGCAAGCAACTTCAGGCTTTTCTAAATAATCAGTTAAAGATGAAATGTTTTAATTATGGAATGGCGGGGTTGCTGCTGGTATCTACGCTATTGATGTTCTGAGTTTGATTTGCAGTGTTGCTTAAAACTGATTGACCAGTGAAGTTGTAACGAAAACTATCTGTTAAACAAGTATCATTAAAGAGAAAGCCCCAGAGTTGGGGCTTTGCACCGATTAAATCAGAAAATCATCAAGTGATTTTCCTTCATTTTCGATCGCTTCTTTCAGAGGCGCAGGCATACGGCCTTGGCCTGTCCAGGTACGTTCTTCACCATCAACGGTAAATTTATACTTGGCTGGACGAGGTGCACGCTTAGATTTTTTAGGTGCCTCGGCCAGGGTTGCTACCAACTCTTCTGGATCGATACCATCTGCGATCAGCATGTCGCGGTATGCCTTTAATTTTTCTTCTTTTTCTTTCTCTGCCTTGCGAGATTCTGCTTCGGCTTCTTCACGCTCGGCAACCACTGCTTGCAGTTTCTCAAGGGCTTCTTGAAGTTGCTCTAGCGTAAATTCTTCTCGTGCTGCTGCGCGCAGAGAACGCAGGTTTAATAATGTCTTAAAAACGTCGCTCATAATTTTAATTTTAATAGCAAATAAAGCAGGTACTTTACACTAAATTTGGGAATTGGACTATTCACACTATTAATGACAATAACACTTATAACGCTTTTGGCCCATTGCGTGGTTTCTCTGTTCTCAATATCAGTTTTTTACTCGTTACCATATGAACCTTTTTCGGTTAGCAGTAGAGGCAAGCAACTACGAGAACGCTCGTGTGATGAGAGAACATAATTCTAAAGAATTGCGCCTGGCATCATCTGACAGCGGTAACTTGGGCGGTAAAAACACACCCAAAATACTTAGAGAACAACAGACCTCGCCCCAACAACGCCTCACCACCACCCATGAAAACAATTAGATGACTAACCTTTAAAGCTAAAAAAACACCCAAAATCGCGCATAAATACTCGTTTTTATTCGCTAATTTCAGGTTAATTTGGTTTTTATCATCATTCTTGATATTATCCCCCAACGTTTTATTAAGTGCACTAAAGTATTTTACTTTGTTTCGTTACAAAAAAATGACTCAAAGCCACTCAAAATACTTAGTGAGCTAACTGATAAGGAACAAGATGTCAAAGGTTAGGGACAAGTACAGTATCGATAATACTGATTATACAGTCGGTCAGGACAACATCCAGAAATGGGGATTTGACGTTCACAATCCCGTTTTTGGCATAAGTGCAGGACTGATCATATTCTTCATCGTTGCGCTCCTTGCAACAGATCCCTCAACAGCTAAAGCAACACTAGACGGTATCAAGTGGCAGATCATCAATAACTTTGATGGTTTGATCATGTGGTCTGGTAATATCTTCTTGATTTTCAGTTTGGCTTTGGTTGTCTCTCCTTTTGGTAAAATTCGTATCGGCGGAGTAGACGCAAAACCGGATCACTCCAATAGCTCCTGGTTTGCGATGCTATTTGCGTCAGGTATGGGTATCGGCCTTATGTTCTGGGGGGTCGCAGAGCCAGTGGCTTACTATACGGGTTGGTATGAAACGCCACTTGGTGTAGAGGCATATACACCCGAAGCGGCGAAAGTTGCCTTGGGCGCAACGATGTTCCACTGGGGACTTCACCCGTGGGCAATGTATGCGATAGTCGCGCTTTCTCTCGCTTTTTTCGCCTATAACAAAGGCCTGCCACTTTCAATGCGCTCCATTTTTTATCCTATCCTTGGAGACCGCACCTGGGGCTGGTTTGGCCACATCATAGATATATTATCAGTTATCGCGACGCTGTTTGGCCTAGCGACATCACTGGGTTTAGGCGCACAACAGGCGGCAAGTGGTATTAGTCACGTGTTTGGTATCGATGCGGGTATCGGTTTGCAAATTGGGGTGATTATTTTTGTCACCTGCTTGGCTGTGATTTCGGTCGTGCGTGGTATCAATGGCGGTGTGAAAGTCCTGAGTAATGCAAACTTGCTCATTGCATTTGCCTTGTTATTGTTTGTTACCCTTGCTGGTTTTGCCATTGCGCTTAACACGCTGCCAACAACCCTTATGGGCTACATTGAAAACATTTTACCGCTCAGTAATCCTCATGGCCGTGAAGACGAAACCTGGATGCATGGCTGGACAGTCTTCTACTGGGCCTGGTGGATTTCCTGGTCTCCATGTGTAGGTATGTTTATTGCGCGAGTATCAAAAGGCCGTACCGTACGTGAGTTTATCGTGGCAGTGATCTTCATCCCTACTCTAATTACGCTAGTTTGGATGTCTGTTTTTGGTGGTATTGCCATTGACCAGGTCGCCAATAAAGTGGGTGAACTCGGTGCAAACGGTTTGACAGACATCACTCTCTCTCTGTTCAATCTCTATGAGGCGCTACCGTTAAGCACGATGCTTTCAGTGATTTCGATTATCCTAATCATGGTGTTCTTTATCACCTCTTCGGACTCCGCTTCACTGGTTATCGACAGTATTACATCGGGCGGGAAAATAGATGCCCCAGTTCCTCAACGTATCTTCTGGGCAACAATCGAAGGAGCGATTGCAGCCGTTCTGCTTTGGGTTGGTGGTACAGAGGCAATACAAGCGCTACAAGCGGGGGCAATTTCCACAGCCCTGCCATTCACTATTATCTTATTAATAATGTGCGTGAGCCTACTGATGGGAATGCGAACCGAAATGGTTCACTACAAGGTAGCCAATAACTCCTAGTAGCAAGTCCCATGACACCAGATAAAAACTCCACCAGGCGGTGGAGTTTTTGTCTTCATTCAATATCCATCCTAAGCTTCGGCATATACCCTAAGCAATTACGATTTTGCCAGCTACCTTCCAACCGAAATGCCTTTTTCTACTGATGCTCAATATAGAACACCAAGCTCCTGTGCGGTCACTGATGGCTCTGAATTAGGAACACGGAATATCATCGCATAACAAACAGGCAGTACCAGTAGCGTCAGCAGTGTCGCAAAACCCAGGCCAAAGATGATAGTCACCGCCATCGCCATAAAGAACGGGTCAAACAACAGCGGGATCATACCCAGCATAGTGGTGATCGCTGCCATACAAACCGGACGCACACGGCTCACCGATGATGCGAAGATTGCCGCATATGGGTCTTTTCCCGCATTTAACTCCGCATTAATCTGATCCACCAGAACGATACCATTCTTAATAATCATTCCGGTTAAACTCAACACGCCCAAAATAGCCATGAAGCTCATTGGCGCATCGAACAGAAGCAGACCGGATGCAATACCAATTATCGCCAGCGGAACGGTAAACCAAATCACTAACGGTTGTCTTACTGAATTAAACAACAGTACGGTGATCAAAAACATCGCCAGATAACCCATTGGCAGAGAACTGAAAATACTTGCCTGTGCATCTCGGGACGTTTCATATTCACCGCCCCACTCCAGCTCATAACCATCGGGTAGTGGAATGGCTTCAATGCTGCCGCGGATCTTACGGTGTACCGAATCAGCGGTTTCATCCGTTCCCAGTATCGGATCAGCCATTACGGTAAGCATACGCTTACGGTCACGACGCTTTATGATTGGATTTTCCCACTCGGTTTTAAAGTCACGGACCAACTGAGTCACCGGAACAAAAACATTGTTCTCGGCACTCCACACTTGCAGTTTCAGCAAGCTATCGGCATCCAGCCGCTCCTGCTCCGGTGCCCGGGCCACAATCGGCATCAGGTGGCTTTGTTCACGGTAGGTACCCACCGGCATCCCACTGAAGTTAATCAGCATAGCCGTATCAAGATCTTGCTTGCTTATCCCCACCTCCCTTGCCTGGGCCGGATTTAGCTGAGGGCGAACAACCATCACCTGGTTACGCCAGTCATGGCGCACGTTTATTGCTGCAGGCTCGTCCAGCATGATCTGCTCCACCTGCGTAGCTAATTGACGCAGAACCTCGGGATCTTCACCATAGAGGCGAGCTTCAATTTTTGCCGCAGGTGACGGACCATTTTCCAGCATTTTGACGCGGAACTGGGCTTCGGGGTAATTATCCTGCAGATGCTTGGCCAGACCCGGCATGTTTGCCTGCTCTGCTTCGAGATCTGTCATTTCGATCATCAGCTGGGCATACGCGTCATAGCCTTTCTCGGGAACATATGGCAATACAAAGCGTTGTGCGCCCTGGCCAATCACCGAGGTGACATTCTTCAGGCCAATGTGATTCTCTTGCTCATACGCGAGAATTACATCTTCAATCTTGCTGACAAAATCTTCGGTGCCGCGAATATCCGTCCCTTCAGGCAGCCAGATATCAACAAAGAAGATCGGCGTATTGGAAGCCGGGAAGAACACATTTTTCACGTGCCCCATCCCCATCACTGCCACGATTAGCATAGCAACCACTGCCGCCACAGTCAGTATCCGAAAACGCATCGCAAAAGTCAGAATCCCGCGGTAGACATTGAAGAACCAACCTTTATACAGCTCTTGAGGCTCATCACTGACTTCACCATCCTTAAACAGCATGTAGCAGAAAAACGGGGTGATCGTAATCGCGGTGATCCAACTGAAAAACAGTGAAATCAACAACACCTTGAACAGCGATCCACAGAACTCCCCCGACGCATCTTGCGACAGGCCAATCGGCGCAAAGGCCATAATCGCAATCACTGTTGCACCAAGCAAAGGCCACTGGGTCTGCTTTACCACATCACCGGCAGCTTCCAGCCGGGTTTGACCGCGCTGGATACCAATCAAGATCCCTTCAGTCACCACAATGGCGTTGTCGACCAGCATCCCGAGCGCAATGATCAGGGCACCCAGAGAGATGATCTGCAGCTGAATGCCCAGCACATTCATCACAATAAAGGTGGCAAAAATCGTTAACAGCAGTACCGCGCCGATCAGCAAGCCGGATCGCAGTCCCATAAAGACCAGTAGCACCACAATGACGATCGCAACAGATTCACCCAGGTTGAGCAGGAAGCCCGCCACCGAGACATCAACGACAGCCCCTTGGTCATAAACCGTATTCAGATCCATGCCTACCGGCAAGCGGCTTTCCAGTCTCTCGATTTTGTCTGCGACCGCCACCGAGACATCAACAACATTGACTCCGGAGGTAAACGAAATACCCAGTGACAGCGCCTTTTGGCCCATATTGTGGTACAAAAGATCCGGTGTTTCCGTTTCCGTTTTGTAAACCTTGGCTATATCACCGAGATAGACCAAATGCTGGCTACCCGGAGGGCTGACAAGCAGCTGCTCCATCTCTGTAACATCGGCGAACTCACCGGTTGGGTGGATCCGGATCCGCCCGTCACCCACGCGGATTTTTCCGGCATTTGAAACGACGTTTTGAGTCTGGATCAGGCCATAGATATAGCTCTGATCTAAGCCCAATGCCGCCAGTTTCTGCTGGCTGATCTCAACCACCACCTGTTCTTCTGGTGCACCGACCACGTAAACCTTTTTCACGCCATCAATCAGTACCAATTCGCGGCGCAAGAAGTCGGCATAATTTTCCAGTTCGCGATAACTGTAACCTTCACCTTTGATGTTCATCAGAATGCCGAACACATCTGAGTAGTCATCAATGACCATCGGGGTAACGGCACCCGGAGGCAGATCGGCTACCGCATCATTCACCTTCCGGCGAAGCTCATCCCAAATCTGCGGCAGCATAGTGGCATCATAGCGATCCTCCATCTCCACATCTATTTGCGACAACCCTGCACTGTTGATTGAGGTAATGTGTTTGATCTGCTTCATCTGCTGGATAGCATCTTCCAGCACCAGCGTCACTTCTTCTTCAACCTGCTCTGGCGACGCGCCCGGATACGGTGTAATAACCAACGCATTTTTAATGGTAAATTCCGGAAATTCTAACTGGCCAAGACCGGTAAAGGAGATGGCCCCGCCAATCAGCATCAGCAGAACAAACATCCAGCTGATGACTTTATTTTTAATACTGTAATGAGCAACATTCATCGATTAAACGCCCCGTTCCCAGCGAAGAGGTTTCACACCCATGCCTGGTTTAAGAACGCTTGCGCCAACAGCAACAATTTGGTCACCTTTATCAAGACCTGACAGCACTTCAATCCCGTGTGCCCGTATCTGGCCTAACGTCACTTCTACAGATTCCAGTTTTTTTGTTTCGGCGCTGTAACGCCATACCTTCGTTAAACTATCTTCATCATTTTTAAATATCGCGGTTTGCGGCAATATCGCAATTGCGCCGACGCTATCATTATTCATTGCCGACATATTCAGCAGAAGTTCGGCACTCATACCCGGCAGTACATTAAGGTGGTCAAGTTGGTCCAGGCTAAATACCACTTCATAAGTTTGGGTACCCGGCGAAACCTTGCTTGAATGTTCTTTGTAAACGACGGGGAAAGTCTCATCATGCGAGCCAAAGCGAACCTGAGGCTGGAATTTTTCATCCAACTGCTTATTGTTCAGGGTAAGCAGTAACGACTCAGGTAACTCGATTTTCACATCAAGCCGCTGATTGCCCTGTAGCGAAAGTACCGTCTGAGAAGGTTGGATCATCTGGTGGTTATCAAGCTCAACTTTGGCTACGATGCCAGAAAATGGCGCCGTCAAACGCGTGTAGTCGAGCTGATCACCCGCGGTTGAAAGTGCCGCCTTTGCTGATTTCAGTGTCGCTTTAGCGGTATCAAACTCCGCTTTTGAGATCAGTTGTCGCTTAAAGATTTCCTCTTTCCGTTTGAAATCGGCCGCCGCCAGATCATAGTTCGCTTCTGCATTGAGCAAGGCATTTTTTGCATCACGATCATCAAGCTTTGCCAGTAACTCCCCCTGAGTCACCTGCTGGCCTTCCGTCAGATTCAATGTTACCAATTCGCCATTAATACGAAAGGCCAGATCAGCCTGCTGACTAGCCGCTATCTTAGCGGGGAAAATGCGTGTCTGCTGAGCAGCATCTCCGATGGTCATTAGTTTCACCGGACGAACCGGTGCGGTTTGTGAGACTGCACTTTCTGCAGAATCGCATCCGGTCAGGACTGTGGTTGAGAAAACAAGAGCAAGTACGCTCAAAGTGGCCGGTTTCATTGGGTTATTCCCTGTTAGTATCTTTTGAGCGCGAATATAACGTGCTATGATGTTGAAAAAAATAAAACTATTCGAAACCTTGAGTTCTGATTTTCAGAACTTAATTGTCAGTACAACATTTGAGCGGATATACCATGAGAACCGAAGATATCAAGTTGTTCCATCAGATCGTTGAAACCGGCAGCATGGTACATGCGTCAGAAATCCTTGATTTGCCAAAATCCAACCTTAGCCGCCGCTTAAAAGGGCTGGAGGAAGAACTCAATATATTGCTGTTTCACCGCCAGAACCGTTCAATGCTGCTTACGGAAGCCGGTGAAAAGTTTTATAAACAAACCAAGCCGATCCTCAACCAGCTTGAAAATACGATTCAGGAAGTTACGGCACCCAGCAATGAGATTGGCGGCCATCTGAGAATTCAGCTACTGCCTTTGCCAGACTTACTGATGATCGGAAAGATGATTTTTAAATTCATGGATCTCTACCCTAAGATCACCGTAGAAGTACTGACCAGTTCAGAAGATAAAAACTTGGCAGAAAACCATGTTGATGTTGCATTTCGGATCGGTGTTGGTCAGAGCCTGAAAGATTCCTCCCTGATTGCCCGGCCATTTAAATCTGCCCAACTAAACTTTTATGCCAGCCCTGGCTATATCAGAGAACACGGTCACCCTACCAGCACGGATAAACTCAAAAACCACAACGTAATTCGCTTTCGTGCTCCTGATGGTCAGATCCACAGCCAACTACCAATAGGGAAAACACACGAAGCGGTGGAAGTCTCCGGTAACTTAGTCATCAACAGTGTTCCGCTGATCATTGAATCTGGTTTGCTGGGAAGAGGGATTGTATTCATACCAGATAGTATCGCTAACCACTATGTAGAAAAGGGAGAGCTGGTTCAGTTATTCGACAACATTGAATCAGCAGTCCACTACGGATGGCTGGTTTACCCTTCCCGCAAGCATCTGTCGCTGACAGCACGTACTTTTGTCGATTATATGCTGTCGAATGTTGAACAGGATCCGACGTGTACCGCACACCCGCAAGATATCCAGAAAATGCTGATTTAATTCCAACACCATTAATTGTGTGAACGACAATCTATTCAATAGAATGGGTATACCTTCCTATCAAACAGGCGCAAATATAGCCAATATTTGCGCTAATCCCGTAAAATACCGCCAATTGCGTTTTATACATATTAATCGTGACTTTTATTCATTTGCGTCATGATTCGCCATTCTCTACTATCTCGCTCCTCGCTAATTCTGGCGACAGGAGGCATTGATGTTTTCACAATCACTTTTTGCGCAGCTACTACGTATGTTGATACTGCTCATTGTTACCCTTTATGGCGTGCATCATTGTCAACCATTGTTGGATGCGTTGGCTGAACGTGCCACAAGCGGTGGTTGCCACCAGCAAAATTCCATTAAACAAAACCATGCAGAGCACCATTAATGAGTATTTTTCGTTTTCCACTTTTAGTTTGGATGGGAATAGGGACATTAATTATCAGCCTTGGGATCAGGCAATCTTTTGGCATTTTCATGATGCCCGTTTCAGATTCATTTCACACCGGTCGTGAGTTTTTCAGTTTCGCAATTGCATTGCAAAATCTGCTATTTGGCCTTTTCCAGCCTTTTGTCGGAATGGCATCAGATCGCTGGGGTTCACGCCGGATTATCGCTTTGGGCGCCGTGGCTTATGCTGCAGGTCTGTACCTGACGTCGCTGGCAACCGAACCAAGCTGGCTGTACGTCACCCTTGGCGCTTTGGTCGGGTTGGGACTCAGTGCCACTAGCTATGTAATTATTCTCGGGGCTATTGCCCGTGTTGTACCAGCCAAGCACACTGCTAAAGCCTTTGGTTTAACAACCTCGGCGGGTTCTTTTGGTATGTTTGCGGTGATCCCCGGAGCACAATCACTGCTAAGTGATTATGGCTGGCAGAGTGCACTGCAAATCTTTGCCCTGATGTGCTGCTTGATGGTTGCGTTCGCTTCGTTTATGAGCAATTCAAACAGTCAGTCAGACACAAATCGGTCTGTGGCTGATGACTCTCAAAGCCTTCCTGAAGCGTTAAAAGAAGCCTTTCGTCACCGCGGATACTGGCTGATCCATGCTGGTTTCTTTGTCTGCGGTTTCCACGTGATGTTTATCGCAACGCATCTGCCAAGTTATCTGGCCGATAAAGGACTGCCTGGCACGACCGCCGCGATGGCTTTGGCCTATGTAGGGATATTCAATATTTTCGGGTCTTATTTTTGGGGTGTCATGGGAGATAAGTTCGATAAGCGCTACGTGATGGCATCACTGTATCTGATCCGTTCCGTGGTCATTGCCGCTTTTGTTGTTCTGCCCGTTACTGTCGATTCCGCCGCTATTTTCGGTGGCGCAATTGGTTTTTGCTGGTTAGGCACCGTACCGCTAACGTCTGGCCTGGTTCGCCAGATTTTCGGCGCGCGCTATATGTCGACGCTGTATGGGCTGGTGTTTTTCACCCATCAGGTTGGCAGCTTCTTAGGTGCCTGGGTTGGTGGGCGAATCTATGACTACTACGGTTCTTACGAGCCAATATGGTGGACAACCGTTGCACTGGCATTATGCGCAGCACTGATCCACCTGCCAATTAATGATCGTCCGGTTGCGCGCTTAACAGCAGTCGCCGCAGCCTGATCATTTCTTAAACAAGTAACAATGAAAAGAACCTGGATATCCAGGTTCTTTTCTCTGAACAACGCCAACCTCTGAGCAAGACTAGCGTGGCGCTCATCCTCGCGATCTCATAACAAACTTGATCCCACAATTGCTTGATGCCGCAAAACGGAAAAAAGCAGATTTATTCAAACAACTAACAACGGCACAATTCAGTTAACCAGAATCAACCTATATAGAGTCAATAGTTACACTGTCACCTGGCGCTTTTGCTGACCAGATGTGGCAACTCGATTGGCACACCTCAGAGCGGCATTACCAGATACCTCATGACAATTAATAATAACAGCGAATGGCTGCTGGTCATCGATAACGGTACCCAAAGTGTACGTGCACTGGTTTTTGATCTGCAAGGGCAACTGATTGCCAAATCTAAGATCAAACTAACGCCGTACGTGAGCCCACAACCCGGCTGGTGTGAGCAAGACGGCAGCTATTACTGGCAAAAAGTTTGCGAGGCTTGTCAGCGGCTTTGGCAGCAAGACATCGATAAATCCCGTATCAAGGCGATGTCTGTGACGACTCAGCGCGGAACGATGCTCCCACTTGATGCTGATGGGGAACCATTGCGACCGGCTATTCTCTGGCTTGATCAGCGAAAATATCACCCAGATACAGGTCTGGGATGGTTTTGGGATGGCAGCTTTAAGCTGTTGGGCCTGACCGAAACAATTGATACTTTTCGCCAAAAAGCCCAGCCCAACTGGATTTATCAGGCTGAGCGTGAAATCTGGGATAAAACCCATAAGTTCGCCTTCCTGTCTGGCTTCTTTCACCATCGGTTAACCGCTGAGTGGGCTGACTCATCGGGTTCGCAGGTCGGTTACCTGCCTTTTGACTACAAAAAGCATAAATGGGCCGGCGATCTGGACTGGAAATGGCGGGCATTGCATATCAGGCCGGAGCAACTGCTCAAGCTGGTTAAGCCTGGCGCCCGGATCGGTCAGGTTACAGCGCTGGCGGCAGAACAAACCGGGATCCCCGTAGATCTGCCCGTTATTGCCGCCGCTGCCGATAAGGCCTGCGAAGTACTGGGATCTGGCGGTCAATCATCTGAGATTGGCTGTTTAAGTTTTGGCACGACAGCCACTATCAATGTCACTATGCCCAAGTATGTCGAGGCAGTTCGCTTTCTTCCGCCTTATCCATCAGCAGTCGCCGGATCCTACTGCTCTGAAGTAATGCTCTATCGCGGGTTCTGGATGGTCAGTTGGTTCAAGGAGCAATTTGCCCATTTGGAACAAATCAAAGCCGAGCAGACTGGCGTTGAAGCCGAATCATTGTTCGATGAGCTGGTCAATTCTGTCCCGCCCGGTTCGATGGGGTTAATGTTACAACCCTATTGGGGCCCCGGTGTGAAACAACCCGGTCCGGAAGCCAAAGGGGCGGTCATAGGGTTTGGCGATCTGCATACCCGAGCTCACCTTTATCGGGCTATTTTAGAAGGACTGGCTTTCGGCCTGCGAGAAGGCCTGGAAGCCATTGAAAAACGAAGTGGTTGTAAAATATCGGAACTGAGGGTATCCGGTGGCGGCTCACAAAGCGATGCCGCAATGCAAATTGCTGCCGATATCTTCGGTCTGCCAGCCATCAGGCCACATACATACGAAACATCTGGCCTGGGTGCCGCGATTGATGCTGCCGTCGGCATGGGGCTGCACGGCAGTTTCGCTGATGCGGTACAGGCCATGGTTCATAAGGGGCAGTGTTTTGAACCCAACCCGATGCATCACCAAATGTACGATAAACTCTATAATCAGGTTTATCTCGATATCTATAAAAAACTCCAGCCGCTGTACGCGAAAATCCGCGAAATAACCTGCTACCCCGAATAGACAAAAAAACCCTTTTGCCATAAGAGAAGCAAAAGGGTTTTCAGCGAGAAACGGTACCAGCAGTTCAGGCTATTACAGGTGCTCACCACGACGCAGTGCATTGATGCGCTTTTCCAGTGGCGGGTGGGTCATAAACAATTCAGACAACGATTTCTTACCGTTGATACCGAAGGCCATCATTGACCCTTCCAGCTGAGATTCCTGACCAAGTTTAAGCCGCTCAAGCGCTGCAATCATCTTCTCTTTACCAACCAAATGAGCAGATCCTGCATCGGCCTTAAATTCACGGTGACGGCTATACCACATGGTCAGAATACTTGCCAGGAAGCCGAACAGCACTTCCATAATTGAAGATACGATGAAGTAAGTGATGTAGCTGCCGCCTTCGCCTTCTTCGTCACTGCTGTTAACACCGCTAATAATACCGGCAACTAAACGAGAAATGAAGATAACAAACGTGTTCACGACGCCCTGCATCAGAGTCATAGTAACCATGTCACCATTCGAGATATGACTGATTTCGTGTGCCAGTACAGCTTCCGCTTCATCACGCGTCATACTGTGCAGCAATCCTGTTGATACTGCGACTAATGAATCATCACGCTTTGCACCTGTTGCAAACGCGTTGATATCGGGTGAATCATAGACCGCGACGGTCGGCATGCCGATACCGACATTTTGCGCCTGACGAGAAACCGTTTCCATCAGCCAGTGCTCAGTTTCATTGCGCGGGTGTTCGATAACCATGCCACCCACAGAGCGAAGTGCCATTTTCTTTGACATAAACAAAGAGAACAACGAACCGCCGAAACCAAACAGGGCAGCCATCACCAACAGGCCTGAAAGACTTCCCGGCTGGAGGTCAGTGACAGCATAAATAACATTCAGGACAATACTGAAAACCAGCATTACCGCAAGGTTAGTTGCCAAAAACAATGCAATTCGCTTCATATTTACAATTTTCTCCAACAAAAGAAGCTTCTGATTTTTATACCTAACAGGATTATTATGGTGTCACAGGTATAAACAATCAATCAAAAGTGCGCCACCGATTATTCTGGCTAGATATTTACAGTATGATCGATCATAGTGATTAAAAGTGAAAGTTGTAAATTGTTACCATTCGTAATGATCAATACCCACTCTGTCAGTTAACAGGCTGATTTTACACATGCGCAATGAATGATGCCCCCTGTTAGTGAAAACTTACAACTAATAGTCGCTGTCTGATTATAGCTCTTCGGGCATTAGATTCAGGCCTTAGACTTTAGTCTTATTGCATCAGCAAAAAAATTTGGCTATGTTTGTCTGGTAAGATAATTTATTTCCTAGTTAATTTATCAAGGAAGAATCATGGCTGATCAAGAAAAATACCAAGTTGCGATTGATATCCTCTGCTGCCATCTTGGCATGACGGTTGATGAAGCTCATAAAGAATTAGGGCTGGACTCCTCAGGCGAGAAGCCGCTAACGAATACGCAAGAAGCCCTTATCGGCCTGACTGACGATAACTGCTAAGCTATTCAAAGAATACAGAAAAGGCACCGATAGGTGCCTTTTTCGCTAGAGCTGTATGGAGTCCTAATCTTTCGATTCTCGGAACCAAACGTTATACGCGTCTGTCGACTAAAGCCCCAGAGGCTCTAAATTGATATACTTCGACAAATCGCGCTTTTTGATGCCCGGCATGTAAGGGATCTCACCTAGCTTTTTACCTGGCAGGTTGTCTTCTAGCATACGAATAAGTTCGGCGTAGTTTTCCAGTCCCGGATTGATCCGGTTTGCCACCCAGCCAACCAGCTCTAAGCCATCATGTTGAATCGCTTCTGCTGTCAAAATAGCGTGACTTAAACAACCCAGCTTCACACCGACAACCAAGATCACCGGTAACTTTTCACGCTTTACCCAGCTTGAGAGGTAATCGCTTCGAGAAATAGGTACACGCCAGCCACCCGCCCCTTCGATTAACACGGCATCTGACTTTGCCTTCAGGTTTTCTAAACCTTGTGACAGCACGTCAAAATCAATAACGCGATCTTCGTGTTCCGCAGCCAGATGAGGGGAAACAGGCTCTTCAAAAGCGTACGGGTTAACCTCATCATATTCCAGCTCAACAACTGAAGCGGCCTGAATATACAATGCATCGGAATTACGCATGCCTTCACTTGTTAGCGTACTATCTGACGCTACAGGTTTATAACCCGCCATCTTTATATTCGCGCTGGCAGCTGCGTGTAAAATTGCGCGAGAGGCAACAGTTTTACCAACTTCGGTATCTGTTCCTGTTAAAAAGAAAGCGTTAGTCATTAATAATTACTCCAAAACAGACTTGATATGTAGCTGGCAGTTGTCCATTCTCATCTCGAAACTCATCGTAGGCGCTTTCTAATGCCTTGATCGTTTTACGACCGGCCAAGCCTGTTTTACGCCCTTGTTGCAGATGTGTCGCCCCTATCCCTTTAAGGTCCTTCATGAGTCCAACTGCCGCTGGATAGTTCACTTTAATTGGCGTGAATTCTAGGGTATCGATTACGCAGCCCGCTTGCGCCAGCGCAAGTTTTATGGCGTTTTGCGAAAGAAATTGGTTCACATGTTGATATTGATCAACCTGTTTCCACGACTGGACAAGCTCATACAGAGAACCCTCTACTAAAGTGGTAAAGAGGATCACCCCACCCGGTTTAACCACCCGCTTCAGTTCTTTCAGCGACACTGACAGATCATCACACCACTGCAATGCCAAACTGGAAAAAGCGATATCAAACTGGTTATCACTAACGGGCAGACACTCGGCATCGGCTTCAAGATACGTCACATTATCACCGCAACGTAACCTTGCCTGATCCAGCATTTTCAATGACAAGTCTGCGGCACAAACCTGATACCCTCGCAGAGTTAAATGCTGCGAGAAATGGCCCGTACCGCAACCTAAATCGAGCGCTGTACTTCCGGCGTAGGTCACGGCCGGTAGCAGGTCTAACAACCGATGACCGACTTCGCGCTGAAACGCCGCTGCATTATCGTAGTGCTTAGCTGCACGACCAAAGGCCTCGGCGACCGCTCGCTTATCGACTGGCGTTGTTTTATCAGCGTCCGTTGAGAGCTGTGCCATGTTCGCCTCATGAGTGACAGCATTCATTCTGTTAGCCATGAATCACCTCATTTAAAGTTGTTGTCAAGCACTCAATATCGGCAAGCGTATGTGCTGCCGTTAAGGTGATCCTTAAACGCGCGCTGTTTACGGGAACGGTAGGAGGTCTTATCGCGCTCACCCACACCCCTCTCTCTTTCAAGGCTTGTGATGCTGCCACGGCCTGCTCGCTATCACCTATGAGCAGTGGCTTTATGGGGGTGAGGGTATCAACAAAACCGATCCCGCTATCTAGCCTGGCGGCCAGGTGATGACTTAGCTCTTGCAGTTTTTCGCGACGCCAGTCACCCTGCTGGATCAAGCGGCAAGCAGTACTTAAGGCATACGCCTGGGCTGGCGGCATAGCCGTCGAATAGATAAAGTGACGGGCAAACTGGATCAGGTATTCCGCGGTATTTTCATCACATAATACGGCCGCGCCTGATAAGCCAAACGCTTTACCAAAAGTGATGACTAAGATGTCAGCCTTCACATCGGCATACGCACAGCTACCGCGCCCTTGCTCACCTAAGACACCACAGCCATGGGCATCATCAACCATCAGCCAGCTGTCATGCTGACGACAAAGCTGAGCCATTTCGGCTAGTGGCGAGAGATCCCCATCCATGCTGAATACGCCTTCGGTGATCACCAAAGGCGTTGCTGCTTGTTTATCGGCATTCACAGCCGTTTTGCCATTGCCCGATTTGGTTAGCAAGCCGCTTAATGCTGCTATATCGTTATGGGCGAAACGACGCATGGTGGCGGGAGATAACATGCCCGCTTCCATCAGCGAGGCATGATTGAGCTTATCTTGCAGCAAAAGATCATTTTTTTCCGGCAAGGTAAATAGTACCGCCTGGTTAGCACTGAACCCGCTGTTAAACAACAAGGCACGGTCATACCCCAACCAGTCGGCCAGCTGTACTTCAAGTTCTTGGTGAGCGGGATGAAAACCAGTTACGAGCGGTGATGCACCACTGCCCGTGCCGTAGCGTGTTAAGCCTTCCTGCCATGCAGCAAGCAAAGCCGGATCTTGCGCCAGACCGAGGTAATCGTTGCTGGAGAAATTAACCAACGATTGCCCTTGAGCCTGAACCCTCTGCCTGTTGCGAGACAAGCACGCACGCTGGCGATATAACCCCTGGGCCTTTCGCTCAGCCAGTGCCTGCTCAATTTTTTGATTAAAGCTTCGATTAAATTGACGCATCGTAGAACAAATCATCTTTGTCCGGACGGGCAGCAACCCGCTGTGCTACTTGACCCAGCAACTCTTGCTCTTGTATTTCATCAGGTTTAGTGACTTTTTCCTGACTATTAATGCCCAGCTTTGCAAACAGCTGTATATCTTTGTCTTCGCCCGGATTCGGTGTGGTGAGCAATTTGCAACCGTAGAAAACGGAGTTCGCACCCGCCATGAAGCACAGCGCCTGCATTTGTTCGTTCATGTCTTCACGCCCCGCAGACAGACGGACTGCCGACAGTGGCATGATGATACGGGCAACCGCGATGATCCGGATAAAATCAAATGGGTCAACATCATCTACATCTTCAAGTGGTGTGCCTTTGACTTTTACCAGCATATTAATCGGCACACTTTCCGGGTGAGTCGGCAAAGTCGCCAGCTCAACTAACAGGCCGGCACGGTCTCGAGAGCTTTCACCCATTCCGATAATACCGCCCGAGCAGATTTTCATTCCGGCATCACGGACATGGCTCAGGGTATCTAAACGATCCTGGTAGGTACGGGTGGTGATGATATTGCCGTAGTATTCCGGTGACGTATCCAAATTGTGGTTATAGTAATCCAGACCGGCATCAGCCAGTTCATCCGCCTGATCACCGGTGATCATTCCCAGCGTCATACAGGTTTCGAGGCCCATCCCCTTCACGCCGCGGATCATTTCCATCAAATAGGGCATGTCGCGTTCTTTCGGGTTCTTCCACGCCGCGCCCATACAGAACCGGGTTGCGCCAGACGACTTCGCTTTCTTGGCGGCGTCAAGCACACTCCCCACTTCCAGTAAACGCTCTCGCTCTACATCTGTACGATAATGCGCACTCTGTGGACAGTACTTACAGTCTTCCGGGCATGCGCCGGTTTTAATTGATAATAAAGTACTTACCTGCACTTTGTTGGGCTCGTGGTACTGGCGGTGCACCTGCTGAGCTTCAAACACCAGATCCATAAATGGCTTTTCAAATAAGGCTTGAACTTCCTCGACTGTCCAGTCGTGACGTACTTCCACGTGTAGTAACCTCTTCTTTATTATCATTTCACGTTTGAACAATGCACCTGTCGGTTTCTAAGGTGAAGACAGCACAAATCATTGCTCAAACCGGTTTCAATACTTGGCTAGTCTACTTCTAGTTAGTAGACTGTCAACTGAGAATAAGACCAAGGGTTTACATTTGTGCAAAAAACAACCAGCAATATTGATCTCGAATTTGACCAACAACACGTTTGGCACCCCTACACATCGACCATCAATCCACTGCCTTGCTACCCTGTCGAAAGTGCACAGGGCGTATACCTGAAACTTGAAGATGGCCGGGAATTGATTGATGGCATGTCATCATGGTGGTCTGCCATTCATGGCTATAACCACCCGGCTCTGAACCAAGCGGCCAAAAACCAACTTGATAAAATGTCGCATGTCATGTTCGGTGGCATTACCCACCAGCCTGCCGTCGAACTGTGCCGCAAGCTGGTAGCACTGACCCCGGCGCCACTACAACATGTTTTTCTGGCCGATTCCGGCTCTGTCGCTGTTGAAGTTGCACTGAAAATGGCCTTGCAATACTGGCATGCTAAGGGGCAGCGTCGTCCAAAATTTCTGACCGTACGTCATGGTTATCATGGCGATACATTTGCCGCGATGTCGGTCACCGATCCCGACAACTCTATGCACAGCCTTTATAAAGGCTTCTTACCCGAACACATTTTCGCAGAATCCGCTGAATGCGGCTTTTATGATGAGTGGTGTGAAGACGACATCACTGATTTTAAGAGAAATCTGATCGCTCATTGCGATGAACTGGCGGCTGTTATTATCGAGCCCGTCGTTCAGGGCGCGGGAGGGATGCGTATTTACCACCCGACTTATCTGACCCGTATTCGCCAATTGTGCGATGAGTATGACGTGTTGCTCATTGCCGATGAAATCGCCACCGGGTTTGGTCGTACGGGCAAAATGTTTGCCTGTGAACATGCCAATATCAGCCCAGACATCATGTGTGTCGGAAAGGCACTGACCGGTGGCTACATGACATTATCAGCCACTTTGACAACTAAACATGTTGCCGACACGGTATGTAGCGGGGAAGCCGCCTGCTTTATGCATGGCCCGACGTTTATGGGCAATCCATTAGCTTGCGCGGTAGCGAATGCCAGTCTCGAACTGCTGATGCAAGGTGACTGGCAGCAACAGGTTCAGAGTATAGAACAACAACTGGCTGAATCGCTTCCTGAAATCGGAAAACTGGATAAGGTGAAAGCAGTACGCTGGTTAGGCGCAATCGGCGTCGTCGAACTGCATGAGGCTGTAAACATGGCCGAAATTCAAAAAGCTTTTGTAGACACCGGTGTCTGGATTCGCCCTTTCGGCAAGCTTATCTACATCATGCCGCCTTTTATTATTAAGCCTCAAGAACTTAGCTGTCTCACTTTAGCAATTTTACGAACTCTTCAATAGTATCGAAAAGCAGACAAATTCCTATATTTGTCTGCTTATAATAAACATTGATAATACTAATTATTATTTCTATAAATTGAGTGAAATCCAATCCTGCAAATCATTACTAACAGTATAAGTAAGGATTAATAATGATGCGTTTATCCCTTTTTCCTCAGCAGCTTTACTTGTTACCCGGTGGTATCAATAAGCTGAGGATTTTTGAACCTCGATACCTTCGTTTGATCAAGCTGGCTATGGCGTCAAGCGATGGATTTGGGCTCTGTATGAAAGGCAATGACAAAATCTGTCATTTTGGTACCCGTGCCATCATAACTGACTTTGAGAGCCAGCCCGATGGCGTGTTAGGCATAACGATTCAAGGCGTTGATAAGTTCGTTATTAATGACTACTGGCAGGAAGATGACGGTTTACATTTTGGTGATGTTACCCTGATGGACAACTGGTCAAAGAGTGAAATTAGATCCATTGACCGTGACGTCCCCAAAACCCTGAGAGTCTTGTTTAAAGAGTACCCTGAACATTCAGTTAATTACCCTACCCCTGATTTTGAGGATCTGACATGGGTCTGCCAACGGTGGTTAGAAATTCTGCCTTTGGATACAACCCAGAAGCAGTGGTTTATGAGTAGAAAAGATCATCGGGCCGCACTGTCTTTTCTGCGTGGCGTGATTGATGAAAAATATCGAAACGATTAATCGATGGCATATCTCAATAGAGGCTAACGGATCCTGGCATTATTGAGATATTTTGTTGTCATTTTACTACAATTGCGATATTTGATAACGCATTTCGTTTTTACCTTTTTCCTACACCACGCTCGACTTGCCCGATATATCTCTGATCAATTAGGTAACAATCACAAAATCATTGTTTCCAATAACCCACCAATCACGATAACCACTCGACTGTCCCACTAACACAAATAGCTGATAGTTAAATTTATAATCTAACTTTGTCATTTTTAACAAATGGATTTTAGTCACAATTAGCACCATTGGCAGACCATTGATGATAGAAAAATAGATAGCCAATCCGTATTTCCCACCTAGAATACTTCCCCCACAACATCGTCGAACCCTTCAAAATCGACGCCTCTTTACTTTTTAATAAAAAAACAACAAAAGATCATTAACACACACCGACAACAACACGATAGAAAGCGGTTAGAGCATCTACTGGAGCAATAGCATGAAGGTCAATTTTTTCGTCACCTGTCTGTGCGACACGGTAAAAGCAGAGGTTGCCAAGAAAACAGTCACGCTGTTAGAGCAACTAGGCTGTGAAGTCATATTCCCTGAAAAACAAGGATGCTGTGGCCAGCCTTCACTTAATAGTGGCTACATCGAAAGCAGTAAGCCAGCAATGAAAAACCTGATTATGGCCTTTGAAGAAAATGACCTTCCGATTGTGACTCCGGCAGGTTCGTGCGCGGCAACGGTAAAAAAATATCCAGAATATCTGGCTGATGAGCCAGAGTGGGCTGAACGGGCGCAAAAGATTGCAGATCGCCTTTATGAACTGACCCAGTTCATTGTCAATCAGTTGGGGGTTGAGAATGTTGGTGCTCGCCTTAACGGTCGCGCAGTTTATCACCCTTCCTGTAGCCTGATCCGCAAACTGGGTATACGCGAAGAGCCGCTTCGTCTACTGGCCAATGTTGAAGGGCTTGAAATGCTACCAATTGATAATCAGGAAACCTGTTGTGGTTTCGGTGGCACCTTCTCCATCAAGATGTCTGAAATATCCGGAGAAATGGTTAAGGAAAAAGTGCGCCATATCAGTGCTGTTGAACCTGAATACCTTATCGGCGCAGACATCAGTTGCCTGATTAACATCGGCGGTCGTATCAACCGTGAAGGTAAACCGATCAAAGTCATGCACATTGTCGATGTGTTGTTGAGCCGCTAAGAGGAGCGTACTATGTCGATGAAAACCAGTAATATCAAATTCAAAGAACGTATTAACGTTCAGATGAAAGATGAATTCATGCGCCACTCAGTGGCCAATGCTCAGCAACGTATGTTCACTAACCGCCAGATTGCAGCCGATAAGCTAGGCAACTGGGAAGAGTGGCGGGAAATGGGCATGGATATCCGCAACCATGTTCTGGAAAACCTCGACTACTACCTGCATCAGCTAAGTGAAAGTGTGCATAAGAACGGTGGTAATGTGTTCTTTGCCCGTACTTCAGAAGAAGCCACCAACTATATCGAAGGCATTATCCAGGAAAAAAATGCCAAGAAAGTAGTGAAATCCAAGTCGATGGTTACAGAAGAAATCGGCTTGAATAAGATCATCGAACGTAATAACTGCGAGGTGGTTGAAACCGATCTGGGTGAATATATTCTGCAAGTTGATGATTGCGATCCACCGTCGCACATTGTCGTTCCGGCCCTGCACAAAAACCGTACCCAGATCCGCGATATATTCAAAGATAAAATCGGTTATGAAGGAAGTAATGATCCGGAAGAAATGACCCGGTATGTCCGTAACTACATTCGTCATGATTTCCTGGAGGCCGAAATTGGTATCACTGGCTGTAACTTTGCTGTGGCCGAATCAGGCACCGTTACCCTAGTGACCAATGAAGGTAACGCCCGCTTAGCCACCAGCTTACCAAAGACCCATATTGCCGTTATGGGTATGGAGCGTATTGTTCCTACTTTCGAAGAGCTGGATATAGTCGTAAGTCTGTTGTGCCGCAGTGCGGTTGGCCTGCCTCTTACCGGCTATGTCACTGCGTTAACCGGTCCGCGTGAAAACGAACATTGTGATGGCCCTGAAGAATTCCATTTAGTTATTGTCGATAATGGTCGCTCTGACATTCTGGGATCAGAATTTAAAGACATTCTTCGCTGTATACGCTGTGCAGCTTGCGTCAATACCTGCCCGGCCTACCGTCATATTGGCGGCCAGTCTTACGGCTCGATTTATTCAGGTCCTATTGGGGCCGTTCTTTCTCCACTACTTGGCGGCTATGATGACTTTAAAGATCTGCCGTATGCCTGCAGCTTATGTAAGGCTTGCCATGATGTTTGTCCGGTCAAAATCCCACTTTCTGATCTACTGTTGAAACATCGCCAGAAAATGGGTGAAGAGAAGATCACACCGCTTGGAGAGCGTGCATCGGTAGGGATCTTTAACTTTATCAATGCCAGACCAATCCTTTGGAATGCCACCGTTAAGGTCGGCGCAACACTTGCCAGCGGCTTAATTAAAAACGGCAAGCTACCAATCAACATGGGTCCAATCACGGAATGGACGGAAACCCGCGATTTACCAAATCCAGATGGTGAATCATTTCGCAGTTGGTTCAAGAACAGAAATCAGGATTAAAGGATCAGTATGACTATGTCTCAAAAACTAGGCTCTGAAAACCAGAACCAGATTCATCATCGTGAGAGCTTTTTAGACAATATCGCCCAAAAGCTTGGTCGGCCTCGTCAAATCGATCCGGTGGAACGTCCGGCGCTGAAATACACCTGTCATCAAGAAGTCATGGCGGGCCATTCGCCCGATGAATTGAAAGAGGTGCTGATCAATTACACCCGTACCGCTCTGGGTGCTCACGCCGTTGAGACCACACAAGCCGATTTGACGAAAACGCTGGCTGAAATCTGTAACAAATTCTGTCACGATGAAGATAGCGAAGCCGCCGATTCAACTTCGTCCAAGTCGGCCGTAAACGAAACTATCTTGTCAGCCGACCCGCGTTTATTGGCACTGGTTGATATTGAGCAGTTGGCTACTGACACCCATCGCGTACATGTGTGGGATCAGAACGCTGGCTATGAACCGAATATCTGTATTGCCGAAAGGGCAAAAGCCGGCATTGTCTTCGCAGAGCAAGCGCTGGCAGAATCAGGCACTATGGTGCTGTACAGCAACCCGGCACAAGGGCGCGCGATCAGTTTGTTACCGGAAGCGTCGGTGTTTGTAGTACCTCAGAGTGCTTTGGTCGCCCGCTTGACTCAGGCAACGGCAACGTTGCATGAAAAGGCACGTAATGGCGAACGTATTCCGTCCTGTGTCAATTTCATCTCGGGTCCGAGTTCAACCGCTGATATCGAGTTAATTAAAGTCGTGGGGGTGCACGGCCCGATCTATGCCACCTACGTCATCATTAGTGATATGTAAGTTTCGAACATCAAATAAGGCGCAGGTAATTTCTTCCCGCGTCTTCATTTGGGTATACTTGCGTAAAAGCCATATGAGAAGTAACCATGCCCCAGATTGATGACCTTGTCCTGTTTACCCAAGTTATAGAACACGGTTCATTCAGCAAAGTTGCCACACTGAATAAAATCACTAAATCCGTGGTCAGCAAACGCATCAGTAAACTGGAAGCCGAACTTGGCGTACAGCTTATCTATCGCACAACCCGCAAGCTTACATTGACTGAGCCGGGTACCGTGCTCTACCACCGGGCTAAAGATATCAATCAGGTCGCTCAATCGGCTTTTAATGCCATTACCGGTTACAGCGAGGCCTTGTCTGGTCATATTCGAATGTCGGTGCCGACCATTTCCGGTGAGCTGTTATTGGCAGAGGCCGTATCAGATTTTTGCCAGAAGCATCCGGGGCTGAGCGTCGACATGTCGCTGGATAATCAGTTTGTTGATTTGGTCGCAGAAAACTATGATCTGGTGATAAGAACCGGTTACCTGGAAGACTCCAGCCTAATCGCGCGGCATATTTTCAATTCCCGCTGGATGATTTGTGCCTCCCCCGACTATCTGGCGAAAAACGGTACGCCCGACACACCCAAAGCACTGCTACGCCACAACTGTCTGGGTTATACCCAGCAAAGTTCCGGACCGTTTGACTGGTTATTTATTAAAAACAGCCAACCTTACACCTTAAAAGTGGCAGGTAACTTTTCATCAGACAATGCCGCGGCATTGAGAAAATCAACCCTTGCAGGGAATGGCCTTTCTTATCTGCCAACCTGCCTGATTTACGATGATCTGCAAAATAACACATTGGTTGAAGTGTTGCCGGAACATACCGGCAAAGTCGTGGGTATATATGCTGTTTATCCTTACACCAGAAAACCGGCCAAACGGATCCAGGCTCTAATCGAGCATATCCGTGAATGTTATATGGAAATCAAAGATCATTTCTGATGTCGGCAAAATGAAGTGGGCTTGTGCAAGTTCACATTTCTTATCGTATTTCATCACCATTGTGTCAGCCAAGCATCACCGCTTCGCTAAACGGGCATCGACGCTGCGCCGATACACAATGGAAAGCCATGCTTTAATCCATTTGAATGACATTAACCAGGCAACGGGCTTAAGCCACCCGATTTGGTTGAACAGTAAAATATAGGCGTCTAATTCGCGATGGATCCTGCCGTCTTGATCCCGAACATGCAATTCACGCAATGCCTGTTCCGGGTCAATCCCCCAACCTCGTAGCGTTTCTTCCTGACCGGTAATATCAAACCATTCGACCTGCTCGCTTTGCTCTTCACCCTGTACTTTATTCTGTCGCTCGCGGAGTGATGTCACGCGCCTGCCAAGCCATGATTCATATCTGGCGCGATCTTTAACACAGCTCGGGCACGCCCCGTCATAGAAGACAATCAGTTTGCAATGTGACATGACCTTTATCTCTTATCCCGATTGGACTTATCATCCAGCTTTAAGTGTTGTACAGCTGCGTGTAAAAGACATAAAAAAACACAGCCTGAGCTGTGTTTTTGATGCCACATGAATAATTGTTAACCTTCAACCAGCTTCATCAGCAAATGACCGTCATACATGGCTTGCTTGACCAGTGCCGCCCCCGGCATAGTTGCCTGAGTATAAAAACAACTTTCTTCAATCACTAAATCCCGGTTATACACAGGTAGCGACTGAGCGCGAATACACTCCATGATAGCAGGATAAAGCACACTTTTTGCCCGATTAAACTCACCACCGATCAGGATCTTCTGCGGATTAAACAGGTTTACCATAATAGCAATGGCTTGCCCCAGGTTATGACCCAGTTCAACGATTACCTGCCTTGCCAAAGCGTCACCGGCCACGGCGGCATCACAAATCTTCTCGATGGTCAGTACCGTGCCATACAAGCTGGATGGATGCCCTTCCCTGAGTCGTTGTTCAACCTGCTCCAAAATAGCGCTAAGGCTGGCAACCGTTTCTAAGCAGCCATGATTGCCACAAAAACAGCGTTTACCATAGGGTTTGATCTGAATATGCCCCAATTCTCCGACATTACCCGTGCTGCCCTGCAATACCTTATCATCGAGAATAATACCGGCACCTACTCCCTGATGAACAGAGATCAGGATAGAATTTTCGACGTCACGTGAATTGCCAAATAGCTTCTCAGCCAGCGCCCAGGAGCGGGTATCATTACCGATAAATACCGGTAACCCTGTTGCCTCATGAATAACCGGCCCCAGGGCCAGATTACGAACGTTGTAGTGCGGCATCTGCAAGACTGTGCCTTCCTGCGCATTGACTAGTCCCGGCAGTGACACTGCAATGGCGGTGATCCGATCAAGTTCACTGACATGACTGGCAAAAAACACATTAATTTCAGACAATAACTTCTCGACGACAGCATCCTGGTTAAGTTCTTCAATATTCTGGCGCTCCTCAACCAGAATATCCCCCCCCAACTCATGTAAGGCGATCGTTAAGTAACCACGCCCTAACCTTAGAGATAAGAACTGCCAACCTTCATTGGCCGGCAATAGCCCAATCGCCGGCCGACCTCGACTGGTAGTCTCTTGATACTGAGTTTCTTTTATAAGGTGAGCATCAATTAACTCACGGGTGATTTTAGTAATGCTGGCTGGCGCGAGCAGGCTTCGCTTAGATAATTCAATGCGCGAAATAGGTCCGTATTGATCAATAAGCTTGTATACGCTGCCAGCATTATTTCGTTTTATATGGTCAATGTGTCCTGGCTGTGCGACATACATCTTGTATGCTCCCGTAATAAAAATAAAAACAACAACTTAATAAAAAAGGCTTACATTACCATTAACAAAAAACAAATTTTGTTAAGAAATCTTTAATTCTCAGCCTAAAAAAAACGCATTTTCACTAAGAAATGAACAGATTCTTTTTGAATATTAGCTTTAAAAAAGCTCGCATTAAGAGGATTAGCTCACAGATTTCATTTTCTAAGCAATCTAAAACATGGTCAAATTTTCATGTTAAGGATGTGAAGTGGATATCACTAACAACATTTTTCATGGCCTAAATTAAATCATCCCCTTTCTTGTCCGATGTATATCACACCGTTGTTATAATAACGATATAACCAACATATAAAACACAATGCTTAAGATGATATTTTCCTTGGGCTGATTGAATTAACCGACTAAATGCTTCAAAAAATATTATGCTTTTCCTGAAAACGAGTCTTAACCAGATTTAACCGCGTACAATCTGTTATTGGGGGACGTCTGTGTAGAATTTTTGCTATGTAAGCATTTTCGCGGTATCGGAGAGACGTTATGTCTAGAGAAAGCAATGCCCTGCATTCGGGAGCCTTTACCATCCATACGGATGTGGGTATTCTCACATTTCAACATTCCCGTAAATGTTATGCTAATAATCTGATTTTAATCATTTTGTTGATTATTTTAGGTTCATTATAACGCGCCATGGCAGTCACAAACATTCTCTTACTTACCCATGAACCACACGAGGCCCGCGGCCCTTTCCGAGCGTCAGGTTCGTATCGTCGCCAGGCACAAGTCCATTAACAGGAGATAATATGCTGTATTTTTCGGATCATGAACTCGATACCTTTTTGCTGGAAGATGCTTACCGGGGGGATTTAACGACCCGTACCCTAGGGATCGAGAAACATACGGCAAAAATGGTATTTAAGAGAAAACAAGCAGGCCGTGTAGCGGGGATAGCGGTGGCGAGCGCCTTATTGACGAAACTCGGGCTTCAGCCTGTCAAACATATAGAAGATGGTGTCGACGTTGATGCCGGTACGATCTTGCTTGAAGTCGAAGGGAAAGCCGAACAATTGCACAGTGGCTGGAAAACCGCCCAGCTGGTGCTGGAATGGTGCTGTGGCGTCGCCCAGTATACCGCGGATATGGTTGCGCAAGTTCAGCGGGCCAATCCGAATGCCATTGTCGCTTGTACCCGAAAAAGTATCCCGGGAACCCGTAAGCTTGCCACAGCTGCCGTATTGGCCGGCGGGGGGCATATTCATCGTTCGGGACTTAGCGAAACTTTACTGGTTTTCACAAACCACCGTCGCCTCTGCCTAGAACCTGAAAACTGGCAACAGCATGTCAGCCTGTTACGCCAGCAGGCACCGGAAAATAAAATTACAATTGAAGCAGATACACCCGACCAGATAGCAGAGCTAGTGAAAGCCGCACCGGATATTATTCAGCTTGATAAGTTTACCGTGTCAGAAGTGATCCAATCACAGCAACTATTAGCCAAGTCAGGTCAGCAAACGATGCTTTCTGTCGCCGGAGGCATCAATCGTACGAATGCTGAGGAATATGCTCAGACAGGAGTAACCTTGTTTATTACCTCTGCCCCATACTATGCCGCACCAGAAGACATTAAAGTAATTATCACGCCAATTTAAAGGTAATATTAACATGATCTGCGCATAAGCAATGAACTAAAGGCCCAAGTCGCGATCTGGACGTTTGACAGAACATAAAACCTTGGGCACGTTCAACAAAGCCTCTCTTTGCGCTTCATAAAACGCGCAGTGCTTTTTGCCATAAGCTGTTGATCAACATAAATATCTGCTTCAACTTTATAGAGTGTTAAGTAGGAAGAGTTTATTTTTCCTCGAATAATAATATCCGCTGTGAGTGGAATTTCTGCAAGGTAGCGGATATTTATATCACCTGTTACAGCTTCAACGCCCTGATTAAAAATCGCGTTGCACATTCCGGCATCAAGTAACGCCGCAATAAAGCCACCATGTAAAATACCTTGATAACCTTGCTGATGAATACTCCCTTTAGCCTTTGCCCAAACGACACCCTCTTGATCATTGTAAAAATCAAGTTTCAAACCAAAGGTTGATTGTGTGCCACATAACATACAGTGTTGATGGCTCTTTTGTTTATTCACTTTATCCAAGAGAAGCGTTGACTTGAATAAGTCGCATTTCTTAATCTCATTTTGTAAAAATCTTTTTTCCGGATAATTCATTACAGATGAAGACATGGCGGATCCATTTTAAAATAAAACTGATGCTAAATAGGCTCCCGGACTTTCTCAGGAGCCAAGTTATTATTTGTGCTATTGAAGCCCTAATACTCGCGGTATGACAACCACAGTTTTCCTTATGTAGCTTGGTCAGTTACCTGAGCGAAAAATGCAATAAACTAAACAGGGGTCGTGCGGCAACAGTGGCTGCCTCTCGACGTACCATGTCCACATCGACCATGGCCTCGGTTATGAGCATTATGACCATCTCTATGCTGATGTCTTCCATATGCCTCATGACCGTCAGTTTGCTGCTGACAACAGCGTCCCTGTTTAAATATAGACACTCTCTTATGTCGACAACCACCCTCTTTTTTCTTTACTTCATGATTGAGAGACGGACGTCCCTGGTCGGCTTCAGTCAGAGGGACCAACCCGGCGGCTTCTGGATTGGCCAGCTCTACTGTGTTGCGACGACCACCGTTGGTTTGAAAAACGGTAAGCTGATGAGCGAGTAGTTTGCCTAACATCTGCATACCAATATTACGTACGACGATGCGCTCAGCATGTTGCTGGATTAGCAGATCCAGCAGATTCTGCTTACCTGCACAATGAATGCTGTGTGCCGGATTGGCATGGCGGCTAACTTCCTCGCCTTGCTCATTGATAAAAACAAAGTTTTCAGCCTTAGTGAAATGATTGGCAATACGATCTTCATTCATCGGAATTGCAGTGATCATAATTTGTTACTCCTTCTTCTTCCTCACAGTGCATGATGAGGGCCTTGCCCTGAGTAAGGCAGTCCATTACTTTGAAACGGGCTGATTTCAGAACATTGGCCAGGGTCTGCCGGGAGACACCCATCTCGATTGCCGCTTCTTGTTGCTGCATTCTCAATAGATCAACCAGTCGCAACGCCTCAAACTCATCATTGGCAAGTTGAACCTGTTCAAGCTGACTCATTGGGATCCTGTTGGGTTTAAAGCAACTATCAGCAGGGCGACCACAAATATTTCTTGGGATTTTTGGTCTTGGCATGAGGCCTCCTATAAATGGCATATGCTATTTATACACCTAGTTATTGGCTTATGCCAGAAACTTTTACTCCATGGCATCCATCACGTCGAATGGCTAAAGACAACCGCTTTTCGTTCTGACATAATGTTCTGCTGCTGTTTTTAAGGCATGTATTTTCCAATTCACCACGAGGTTAGCAGTGTACAAGATTAATGAGGTCTTCCAGACTATTCAGGGAGAAGGTGTCTTCACCGGGGTTCCAGCCATTTTTGTTCGCTTACAGATTTGCCCTGTTGGCTGTTCATGGTGTGATACCAAACAAACCTGGAATGCCGAGCCTGCTGATTATGCGTCTGTCGATGACATCATGGCGAAGAAGAGCGATTCTCCGCTCTGGACCAATATTGATGCGCAAGGCGTTGTAGCCTTGCTTCGTGAGCAGGGTTATACCGCCAAGCATATTGTAATAACAGGCGGTGAACCCTGTATCTATGACTTAATACCACTGACTCAGGCACTAGAGCAGGCGGGCTACCGTTGTCAGATCGAAACCAGTGGTACCTCAGAAATTCGTGCAACCGATGATACCTGGGTAACGGTTTCACCGAAAATCAATATGAAGGCAAAATTGCCGGTTCTCTCTTCGGCACTGCAGCGTGCCGATGAAATAAAGCATCCGGTTGGTACCGCTAAGGATATCGAACAACTTGATAATCTGCTTGACGGCGTGACGCTAAAAGACACGGTGGAAGTGGCTTTGCAGCCGATCAGCCAAAAACCACGCGCAACAGAGCTTTGCATTGCCACTTGTATAAAACGCAACTGGCGTTTATCGATTCAGACTCATAAATATCTGGCGATTGCGTAATCCGTGTAAACAGATAAGAAACCGCTGAGCCAGCGGTTTCTTATTCTCAAATTCTTATGAGAATCTCAAAAGTTAGATTCAGCACTATCTGCAAGATCCCCCGGCATCTTTTATATTCTTAGCGCGACACCTACCTATACTAACCAAAAACATAAACATCATAGACATCAATGTTTCTTTGCTTGGGGAAATGAGTATGCGCGCTTATCTTGGCCTTTTTCTTTGCGCTGCCGTCGCAGGGTTATTGCAGGGTTGTGGCGGAGGGAGCGGTGATCCCGTCGACGTAGCCACTCAACAAGTACCACTTTCAACACGTTTTAGCATCAATGTCGACGCCCCCGTCGGGCTGACAATCGCTTCCAGCACTGGCCTTACCCTGATTAATCATGCTTACGCCGATACTCAGGCCAACCTGACTGAGAATAACTTTGCCATTGTATTACTTGACCTGGTTGGCAATATTTACCGGCAGGCCGATATAACCAACTGGGAAAAACAGTCGAATGGCCTCTACCTCATTGATGCAGGCGTGGCGAAACGTTTCAATGCGGTATTGTTAATCGACCTGTATAACACGCCTGATTTTACGGTTGGCGAACCCTTGCCTGATAACCTGTTAATGGCACCGCTTACGGCATCCGATGTAGTGGTAACACTAAATTCAACCATGGCCTATTCCGCCCTTGCCAAGCGAGTCGGACAAGACCAGAGCTGGAGCATTTTTTACGAGGTGGTCAGCGATCCCAGCCGCCGTAAATTGGCCGCGGCCCAAGACTTTGTTGATGATGTCGGTGAGGAGCTTGAAATCACATTAATGCCGCAAGTCGGTACCCTGGGCATGAAGATCCGTGATCTGATGGGCCTCAGTATCGTAAAGAGAGTCACGGCAGGAATTATTGAACGCAAATACAGCGAGCAAACCGCTAGTAAAGCCAGCATCGAAACGGTACTAAACGGTGGCTATTGGCGTTTGAACAGCTTTGCTTCCAATGATGGCAGCGGTATCAATGCCGATAACATGCAATATCGCGATCCGGTCACCACAATGACGGAATACGGCTGGGAAAAAGACGGGGATAACGATATCACCCTGATGGAACAGTTTACCTATAGCAGTGAGAACACACCATTTGAGCCCACTGACATTAAACACCAAGTGCTCACCGCTCAGGGTTGGGTCGGTCTTTACGGCTATGCCAAGGTATTACTTGCGACATCCAGCACAGCCCTGCTGACCGATGCCGCACTGACACAAAATGATAATGCCGGCACCTTCTTAGAAGTCAGTTCATATTCACTGGCCGGCAAAAAGCTTCACAACTTTTTATCTACCAAAGAGAACCACCACTTAACCAAATACATTGCAGAATATGCCGTCTTTGAAGATGGCGCGGTTGGCTATTATTTTACCTGGCGGCCTGAAAATACGCGCTATACGTTATGTAACAACCGCAATGACTCCGACGCTTGCCGGATCTCACCGCTAGCGATACCTGATACTTTTTATACTGCTGTCGACGATGTAATGAGCAGCGAAGCCAGTGCCACCTTCGACAAGGTTAACGGCTTTAAGCTCTCTGACAAGGTCATTGTGGAATTCGTCAAAAATGAAGATGAACCTAACCGCGGCAGCGTTCATTACTGGTTCAATATTGCCGGTAACAACTGGCAAATTCAAAAAACAGCCACCTGGTCATCGGAGCAAATATTTGGCTTCAATATAATCCAGTTCGAAGTGCCTGAAGCGATCACCCAACTCGACAACAGCTATCGCTTTAACACCCGATATCTGTTTCTGGTCGAAGACCAAGGTTACGTCAACATTGGCGAAACTATCCTGGATCTACAGGAATTTCACTATTCAGGCTTCAATGACGCTGCTAAAGAGCAAATTTTCAGTGCTGCCAGCCGAGGCAATCTGCCCCCCTTTGGCTACTGTTTGTTTGGTGACAATCAAGCGGCAACAGAAGACAAGTTCTTAAATGCGGTGATCGAGTGCGGCGGCGATGAACACTTCACCACCCAATCAGTGTCAGCTCTGTTTGATCAGCAACTGGTACAAATCGATCCAGAGGGTAATATCCGGGCCATTATCTTAAAACAAGACAACACCTGGGCGTATTATCTTAATAGTCTCTTACAGGACTCGGTGAAAACCTGGTCGCTGACCGAGCAAGGTTATTTGCGCCTTAACTGGAACCCACGGTTAGCAGATGATGATTTCGACCTCTGGGCGCTGACGGGCCGGGATCCGGATAACAAGTTACTGGCACTCAAAACCTATATGGCCCGCCAGGAAAGTATAGGCGCGCCTACCCGTGAAATTTATGCGCAAATCACCAAAGAATACGCGCCAGACGCACTAGCCGTTTGTCCTGCTAACGATTCGGGCTGGAGTCAGGAAACCACCACCCCGACAATTAAAAAATCTCTGGCTCAATATCAGAGCCAGACGGCCAGCTGTATGGTTAGCTGGGATAACAAAACCACCCTCTTCAACGAGTCGATGCTTCTTAATGGTGTTGACAATGATGACCTCGCTTTTGCCTTTGCAGGTGATCCATCACGCTACCTAAAACTATTAACCAATGAATTTGATGGTGAATATTTCACCGGCAGATATGTTGATTATGATGGCTGTGGTTTTAATTTCGAGATCAAATGGAAGATCAACGAAGATGGCACGCTTTACTACGAAGCGAGCGACGGTTCAATGAACGAACACATCGCTATTACTGAATCAGACGGCTTACACTTTGCTATTAAAGCCTTTAACCATCAGACCCGCTGGCAAACCGACGAAACGCTGCAATACACTGCCGATGAAGGGGAAATGTGGAGCGATATCGTCACCTTGATAAGGGCTTCTGACGTACCAGACGTTGAACATAACCCAGACGGCGCTGAGCCCCAAGCAGGAGGCACTATTCTAAATGACGGCCAGGTTTGTGAGTACTCTGCGCTGTAGGGAACGACTGAAGTATCAACGTCGCATCAAATCTGCCATCTCAAGCAGCGACTGCTCGATATAGGTTTTCATCTGCTCGAGTTTGTCCTGTAGTTCAGTTCGGCTTGTCATATTAAAGCAGATGGAATCATTTCGCTTAAAGTACCTGATCCCGTAACCATCATCGACAATCGGCCCGTAACCAGCAAGCTCTACGCCGTATTCTGACGTGGTACTGGTACAAACCACACTGTGAGTCAGTGCCTGGTAGCCTTTATCGGTAAATATTTCCGGCAGTGTCTCAATTCCGATATCACGGCCAGCCGCTTTACAGCAATATTTAAGCCCGAGCAGATGGGTATAAATTCCATCACCAAGTCTGCACTCATTTGCCCTTTCGATATGTATTCGTGTGGCCTGAATGAGCGAGTCTATCTTCGCCTGATCGCTACAATCGGGGTCACGCATATTGTGAATAAACGCCAGTGACTCGGGCGAAACGGTATACAAAACATCGATACGTCCGTCGATAAACGTTCTGGTCATTACGGCTTCATAGGCACTGTAACACTTTCCATAAAGCTTATGCTCGGCCAGTTGTAACGCCATCTGAACGAACGCATCAGGGCTCACACCAAATTGCTTGATCTGATTTTTACCAAATTGAGTGAAATTCAACACCCGGGTCTGGGTATTGGCTGTGTGTTGACAAAAATCATCCGCCGCAGCACGAATCGTCTGCGTCAGCGCATCATCTAAATCAAACTCAATCTCATCAACGCTTGGAGCCAGTGTGCTTTTTGGCTCAGCAGAAGCCCTCTTATTATCAAAAGAGACCTTATCAATGGTGTCATAGAGATATCCAATCAGCCGTAACATAACGGAGCCATCCACCGCGGTATGCTCAAAATTGACCCCGGTCTTACCATTTTCGAAGACAATAAATTGCAGCGATTTATCGAAAAAGCGATCTTTGCCATCGCCATGAAGTAATTGTTCTGATACCTCGGTGATCTGTTCCGGGTTGTTTTCATCCAGGCACAATGCAAAAGCAGCGTCTTCAATGGCTGTCATCGAGTCTCTGTTATTAGCCGAGATCTGAAGCAGGTCTGCCCTAGCTTCTGCCCAGGCATCCCGCTGCATGGTAGTTAGAATCCCTACATTTTGCCCTTCCCCTGAGGCCGAGAGAATACAATCAAGATCGGATTCAATCGCTGATGGCGACCTAATACTTCCTTTTGCATCAAGAATATCAATCTTGTATATCCGCATCTTATGCATTACCACAATATGCTTTCTGGACGATGAAACTTTAAACTCATCCATTCCCTGTTGCGCTATTCTTACTGAGGAAAAAAGGTGATTGTATTGATTCATGCAAAGCGGCATATCTTTTTGCAGGTCAACGACAAGCGCTTTGTTATCAATCAAGGCGATAAAGTTATAAACGCTGACAATAAGCGCGGCAGCAATATTTGCCTGCGAACATACCTGTTCATCAAGCTTGCTTTTCAGGTAATAAAATACGTTGCTGTTAATGACCAGAGGATCTCGGGATTCCAGATACATCGCTCGCCAGACGGGTGCCGACCAGTTAGCGTGATTGTGCCGAGCGGCCCATTCAACCAACTCATTTTGGAGTATTTCGCCCTCTCCGCCAGACTGAAGAAATTGCTCTACCACCTTTCTGGTTCTGCCTTGTTCTTCTTCTGTTAATAACGGATCAGCCCATTCGATAAGTTTACGACATGTTTGATTGATGTCTGGCACTGGCATTATCGGTAATGTTTTTTGGCAACTAAATGTGTTTCCCATTGATCTGTCTAACTCCTGGGGCTGACTATTTTTCAGAGTGAGTCTTGCTGTGTGCTGATATTCTTACCGCCAGACGACGGATACAACGCCACCTGTTTGGTAACGCGAAGGCGCACCCTAGCCCTATATTAAAAGGCGATGAAGGCACACTCTGCGCTTTCGAACGTAGGGGACGAGTTATGTGTTGGTTTCGGTTTCCAGAGAAATATGCTTGCCTAAAAGGGCATGATAAAAATCACTGTCCGCCAAGACACCAACCAACGGGCCATCCTCTGCCAGCAGAACAGGTTGCCCCGTCCGATAGCGAATTTCCAGCCCTTCCCGCATCGATATATCCGGATGGGTTATCACCAGGCTATCTTGTTTCAGTCCTTCAAGGCAGTCTCCCTCCTGCCATAAGTGCAGCGGTAACGCCTTGCCCTGACGGGTCACAGAAGTAACATGTCCTTGATGATCAGTAGCAATATAGGTTTGATCATGCTGGCTCAGCACCAGTTGACTCTCTTGTAATTCCAGCGTGGATGCATCTGTCATCAAAGAACGGCCACACAATACATTCAGCGGATTGGTGTGAGCCACAAACTCTGCGACGTATGCTGTATTCGGGTTAAGTACGATTTCTTCCGGTCTGCCGTGCTGGATCAAACGCCCCGATTCCATAATGGCAATTTTATTACCCAGCTTAAGTGCTTCATCCAAATCATGGCTGACGAATACGATAGTTTTATTCAGCTTACGCTGCAGTTCGAGCAGTTCATCCTGAAGTTGGCTTCTGATCAGAGGATCAAGCGCAGAAAATGGTTCATCCATCAGCAAGATATCACTATCCATGGTAAATGCTCTCGCCAACCCGACTCGTTGCTGCATACCGCCCGATAGCTCATCAGGGTAGTTATCCTTCCATTCTGCCAAACCAACCATTTCCAGCTTTTCTTCTGCACGGCGACGGCGTTCTGCTTTACTGATCCCCTGCATTTCAAGACCAAAAGCGGCATTGTCTAAAACTGACATCCAAGGCATTAAGGCAAATTTCTGAAAGACCATCGAAATACGATTAGTACGCAAGTGGCGTAGTGCTGCCTTGTCACAATTTGCTAGGTTAATTGGCTGCTCGCCGTCCTGAATAGTAAGTGAGCCGCGGGTAACCGTATTTAACCCGTTAATCGCACGCAGCAAGCTCGATTTTCCTGAGCCCGATAACCCCATCAATACGCAGATATCCCCCTTTTCGATATCCAGGCTAACGTCATGTACGCCCACCACATCGCCTGTAGCGTCAATGATTTCCTGACGGCTTTTGCCATTATCTAGCATCGCTAATGATTTGGCGGTTTGCTTACCAAAAATGACATCCAGATTTTTAATACTAATAGCACTCATGGTTATCCCTCCCTGCTCTGACTTGCTGGCGTTTTACATATCCGATCCAAAATTATGGCAACTAAAACGATAGCAAGCCCGGCTTCAAACCCCTGAGCAATGTTCACTGTGTTTAGCGCACGGACCACGGGTTTCCCCAAACCATCAGCACCTACCAGCGCAGAAATCACCACCATAGACAACGACAACATAATGCACTGCGTTATCCCTGCCATAATGCTTGGCATTGCCGCCGGAAGCTCAACTTTGAACAACAGCTTCAATCGGCTGGCACCAAAGGCTTTACCCGCTTCAAGCAGTTCTTCCGGTACTCGGCTAATGCCTAGATAGGTCAGGCGGATCGGAGCAGCAATGGCAAAAATAATGGTAGAGATAAGGCCAGGAACAACGCCTAAACCAAACAACACTAAGGTTGGAATAAGATAAACAAATGTCGGTATTGTCTGCATCAAATCAAGTATCGGTCGCATTATGGTGTATAACCAGGGCTTATGTGCTGCGGCAATCCCTATAGGCACACCGACTAATACCGAAAACATTGTTGCACTTAATACCAGTACAAAAGTCTCTAGCATCTCTTCCCAGTAACCAAGGTTCATGATCAGCAGCAATGCTGCAACAATAAAGATGACTAATGAGAGGCTTCGGTGAAGGAACCATGCCAAAAGAGCCGCCATGACGATAGGAACGGCAGGTGGAAACCATTTGAAGAGATCGACCAATAACATGATCATTGATTCCAGGGTGTATGAAAGCGAGTCAAAAAACCCTGCGGCATTATCGGTAAGCCAATCCACAAAGATTGCCATCCACTTGCCTAATGGGATCTTATGCTCTGTAATAAAGTCCACTGTTACTCCTTAATGGTCCATATTGTTTTTTATTTTAGGTCGTTCGGTACGTACCTATAAACGCCAACTCACTGCCACGCATTGTGATAGCAGCAACGTTGGCATTGGGCTGTGTCTTAAATATTCAGATAAGTCTTCACGGCTTCAGCTGCATTGCTGCCATCACGTGCCGTTACTTTGTCGAGCCATTTTTCTAATACCTGCGGGTTGGCTTTTAGCCATGCTTTCGCTGCAGCATCTGGCTTGTGATTGTCATTTAAAATGTTGCCCATCAATTGGTTTTCCATTTCCAGGCTAAAGTTGAGGTTTTGCAATAACTGGCCAACATTCGAGCACGTTTCCAGATAGTCCTGTCGAACATTGGTATAAACACTCGCCCCGCCATAATTCGGGCCAAAGAAGTCATCGCCACCTTCCAGGTATGCCATGTCAAAGTTGCTGTTCATTGGGTGAGGTGCCCAGCCTAAAAAGGCGATCCACTGATCGCGGTCAACCGCCCGTTTTACTTGCGACATCATGCCGGCTTCACTGGACTCGACCAGACGGAAGCTTTTCAGCTCAAAGGCATTCTTATCAATCATGTCCTGGATCAGGCGATTACCGTCGTTTCCCGGCTCAATACCGTAAATGCGCCCACGAAATTCATCTTTGTATTTTTCTAGATCGGCAAAACTACGTACACCTGCATCGTAAACGTATTTGGGTACCGCGAGGGTGTACTTCGCCCCTTCTAAGTTGGCGCGCACGGTTTCGACCGAACCATCTTGGTGATATTTATCAATGTCCGCTTCCATGGTTGGCATCCAGTTACCGAGGAACACATCAATATCTTTGTTTGCCATCGAAGAATAAGTGACAGGCACAGACAGCAGCTGCGTTGATGTTTCATAACCCAGTCCTTTGAGTACCTCACTGGTAACCGCGGTTGTCGCGGTAATATCTGTCCAACCTACGTCAGAGAAACGTACCGTGTCGCATTGATCGGCAAAAGCCGTTGATGCAGAAAGACTGAATAGTAAAGCTGTACTACCCATAATTGCGTGTTTGATGGTTGTATTCGTCTTCATGACTTTTCCTTTTATCCTTATTTTTTTAAATGCTGAGGCAGCTTGATGCAACGACCGGTTTTTAGGTTGTCGTAAGCCGCAGGAAACGTAAAAACGTCCTCAACAAAGTATTGTCGCTAGCTAATTAGTTTCTGCGTTGTCAGGGAAACGCTGAACGCTGTGCTACACCGTTACGTTGCTCGGTTTCCCATTGCGGTGCGATCCACGTCGGCACGTTTGATGGTGCGAGTGGTGTATTGCCCAAAATGGCATCAGCGATTTTTTCTGCCACCATGATGGTTGGGGCATTAAGGTTGCCATTGGGAATGGTCGGGAAGACAGAAGAGTCGATCACTCGTAAAGAGTCGATGCCTCTGACCTGGCAATCTTGGTTAAGCACTGCCATTGGATCGTTATCTGACCCCATTTTACAGGTACAAGACGGGTGGTAGGCGCTTTCGACATTTTGACGAACCCAGGCATCAATCGCTTCGTCACTGGCAATATCTGCGCCGGGTTGAATTTCCTCGCCACGATAATCATCCATGGCTGGCTGAGCTAATATTTCACGGGTCAGGCGAATGCAATCACGCCAGTCTTGTTTATCTTGCTCGGTGCTGATGTAGTTGAATTCAATGTTTGGCTTTTGATGCGAATCTGCAGATGTTACCCAAATACGACCTCGGCTTTGCGGTTTATTCGGACCGACATGTACCTGGAAGCCATGGCCATCAAAGGCGGCTTGTCCATCATAGCGCATGGCAGCAGGCAAAAAGTGATATTGAATATTGGGCCACTTCAACCCTGCGCGAGAACGGATAAAAGCGCATGACTCAAAGTGGTTGGTTGCCCCCAAGCCGTCTTTTCGCAATATCCAGCGCGTACCAATCAAGCCTTTGCTCACAAGCCCTAGCTTACTGTTCAGGGTAATCGGCTGGTGGCAGGCATATTGGAAATAGATCTCGAGATGATCCTGCAGGTTCTCACCAACACCCGGTAAGTCATGTTCAACGGTAATTCCTGCTTGTTCCAATACCGCTTTAGGGCCAATGCCCGATAGCTGAAGGAGCTGCGGAGAACCAACAGAGCCGGCAGATAACAGCACTTCGGTATTGGCGTAAACAGACTGAACTTTACCGTCTATTTCTATTTCAACACCTATTGCCTGTTTGTTTTTGATCAGTACCTTGCGGGTTACAACACCTTTTTTCACCGTCAGGTTGCTGCGCTTCATGGCACGTCGCAGGTAGGCATTTGAGGTCGAGGCACGGACGCCTTTATCAACCGTCATATGCATTGGACCAAAACCTTCCTGCTGATAACCATTATAGTCATCCGTTTTCGGATAGCCTGCTTGTTGTCCGGCATCGATAAATGCCTCATACAGCGGGTTAAGTTCCATATCGTTACCATTGCAGGTGGCAACAGGGCCGCTGCCTCCGCGGTAGATATCTGCTCCGCGGATCCATGATTCAGCCCGGCGGAAATACGGCAGGCATTCCTGATAGCTCCAGCCCGCAGCCCCCTGCTCTACCCATTGGTCAAAGTCACAGGCATGGCCACGCACATATACCATACCGTTGATCGAAGAGCTTCCACCCAGTACACGTCCTCGCGGACAATGTAAACGGCGGCTATCGAGGTCGGCCTCGGGTTGTGTTTCAAACTGCCATGCATACTTTTCACTGTTCATTGGGTATGACAATGCCGTTGGCATCTGAATAAAGATGCTTCGGTCACTGCCCCCAGCTTCAAGCAGCAGAATATGGTGTTCACCCGAAGCGCTTAAACGGTCGGCCAGCACACAGCCAGCGGATCCCGCGCCGACAATAATGTAATCATAAGTTGTCTTCATTGGATTTCCCTGTTGCTTCTACAAATAAGATTACGGATTAATCGTAAGGACACTCAAGATCACCCAACTCAATCAGCACGCTCTTGTTCTGGGTGTAATGGTTAAGCGTTTCGATTCCATTCTCACGGCCGACTCCAGACTGTTTGTAGCCTCCCACCGGCATTTGAACTGGTGAGCCTCCCCAGGTGTTTACCCAGCAAATTCCCGCTTCCATTTGCGCAATCACGCGATGAGCGCGAGACAGGCTTTGGGTAAACAGCCCTGCCGCAAGTCCGTACTGCGTTGCATTTGCTCGCTTGATCACGTCGTCTTCGTCGGTAAAACGCAGAATCGACATTACCGGGCCAAAAATCTCTTCCTGAACTTGAGGCATATCATCGGTACAATCGGCAAAGATGGTGGGCTGAACAAAGTATCCCTTGTCGAGTCCGTTGCCAGTTTCACGCTCACCACCGCAGATAAGACGCGCACCGGACTCTTTGCCCGCTTGAATAAAGCCGAGCACTTTTTCCAGATGGTCACCAGAAATAAGCGCACCGATTTGGGTCGACATATCGGTCGGATCACCGATAACCAACCTGTTGGTTCGGTATGCTAACTGTTCAATGAAATCATCGTAAATTGCACCATGTACAAACACACGTGTACCATTGGTGCAGACTTCGCCTTGGGTGTAAAAATTAGCCAGCATGGCTGCGGAAACGGCGTTATCCAGCTTGGCATCATCAAAAACAATCAATGGTGACTTCCCGCCAAGCTCCATCGTAATATCTTTGAGCGTACCGGCAGCATCCGCCATCACTTTCTTACCCGTACCAGACTCACCAGTGAAAGAGACCTTGGCAATGTCAGGATGGCGAGACAGCATTTGGCCGACACGATAATCGCCTTGCACAACATTGAAGACTCCATCGGGAACACCGGCCTCAGTAAAGATCTCTGCCAGCTTCAATACCGACAACGGTGTTTCTTCCGATGGCTTAAACACCATGGCATTGCCAGCCGCCAATGCGGGGGCCGATTTCCACATGGCGATCTGAATTGGGTAGTTCCACGCCCCGATCCCGGCGCAAACGCCTAACGCTTCACGACGGGTATAGAAAAACTGACCGCAGCCCAAGTCTTGTTGCTGTCCTTGAATCGCAGCAGCAAGCCCCGCGTAGTACTCAATAACATCCGCGCCGGTAACAATATCCACCTCGATTGCTTCCTGGATCGGTTTCCCCGTATCTTTGACTTCCAACTCAGCAAGCTCATCGTTACGTTCTCGAAGAATGGCCACCGCCCGCATCAAGATACGGCCGCGTTCAATGCCACTCATTGCTGACCACACTTTGAAACCTGCTTGCGCCGAGGCAATAGCGCGATCAACATCTTGGGCTGATGCCTGACCGATTTCAGCCAGTTGCTCACCCGTTGCAGGGTTAGAGGTCGTAAAGCTTTCTCCTGATGAAGCATCAGTTGCTTGACCGTGGACGTAAAGGGACTTCATTTTCATTAAAATGCCTTAATAATTATTTTTTATTATGGGGTTACACGTCAGTTCGAGTAAGGGGCGAGCTGCTTTTCCAGATAGTCGGATATGATCTGCTGTGCTTTTTCAGGGCAAATTCCTTTAGGATTCAGCGCACCTCTTAGCCAGATCCCATCAATTAGTGCCGCAATTCCTTGCGCGACAAAGAGGGCGTGTTCCGCGGGTAAAACTTGTTTGAGTTCATATCGAAGGTGTGACAACAGCCTGCGTTCGTTAACTCGTTGAAGTCGATGCAAAGCACCGTCGTGCATTGACTGTGCCCAGAATGCCAACCATGTCTTCGTTACCTTGCTTTCGACTTGATAGCCATCGAAATTAGCGGCGACAATTGCCTCAATCCTTGCCGTAACATCGTTACTGTCAACAGCACGAAGATGCTCGATTGATGTGGTCGATAACTGACGTAATACCGTACGCATGGTTTCTTCCAACAAACCATGCTTACCGCCAAAATAGTGATTAATGATCCCTGGGGATACACCGGCCTTCCGGCTGATCAACGCCACACTGGCACACGATAATCCGACCTCATCAATCACAGCCATTGTCGCCTCAACAAGCTGCGGGCGACGTATTTCTGGCATTCCTACTTTTGGCATAACTGTCACTCAACTTTTTTAATTGAACGTTTAATTAAAAATAAAATTACACGATATCAAAATTAAGTCAAAAGAAATGTTTCGTGTAGTAAACAATTATATCAAGTAAAAGCGAGCCAATAATAACTTAAATTACTGAAATAAAAGACCTAAAATTAATTGCGTAAATTTATAACTCAAACCTGATGTTTTGTGTAGAAATGAAATGTCTGTGGCTTTGTGCTGCAGTGTCGATGTTGATTTCCGCCATAATGAACATTCATTTCGGCTCAATAGGGAATAGTTCGAATAACTATCAATAAATAAAAGACAAACAATAAATAAATGACAAAATGCATGGTGATACGGTGTGCTGCGGGCACTGCGGAGAGAGGTTGCATCTGAGAAAGAAAAACAGTCCATACAGCTCAAAAAAGCACGACTAACATATTGGCGAAGTAATGCCAGACACCGCTAAGATCAGCCAACCTCAATACTCATTATATTGCATATAAAGCGCTGAGTTCCTACCATAAACATCAGGACATAATTACCGATCATGCTTACGATCCAATATCATATATACTGCAATCGAGAGAGATTAGTGCAAATCTTGAGCAGTTAACCGAGCTACAAGAGCAATTACTTCATCTATTTACCCTTTCAAGTGATAACAAAGCTTGATGCTAGACGTAAGACAGGTAATATTGCTCCTTCGGAATGAATCTTAAAGCACAATATATCTTTAATGACAAAGTAAGTGCCTTAACGGAGAGTAATTTAAACATGACTTACGCGCCTGTAACAGACGTATTAAGCGGAAAGCTAGCAGTAGACACTGAAGTCACTGTTCGTGGCTGGATCCGCTCACGTCGTGATTCCAAAGCTGGGATCTCTTTTCTTGCCATTTATGACGGCTCTTGTTTCGACCCGATTCAGGCCGTGGTCCCGAATGAGTTAAATAATTACCAGGACGAAGTACTTAAACTGACGACTGGTTGCTCTGTTGAAGTTACAGGCAAGATTGTTGAATCTCCGGCTAAAGGCCAGGATTTCGAACTAGCGGCAACTGACGTTAAAGTGGTTGGATTAGTTGAAGACCCTGACACGTACCCAATGGCGAAAACTCGTCACTCAATTGAATACCTTCGTGAGGTTGCGCACCTGCGTCCGCGTACTAACGTGATCGGGGCTGTTGCGCGTGTTCGTAACTGTCTGTCTCAGGCCATTCACCGCTTCTACCACGAGCAAGGATACTTCTGGATGTCAGCGCCACTTATCACAGCATCTGACTGTGAAGGTGCTGGCGAGATGTTCCGCGTATCGACTCTGGATCTGGCTAACGTTCCGATGACTGACGCTGGTGACGTTGATTTTGATAAAGACTTCTTCGGTAAAGAAACCTTCCTGACGGTATCTGGCCAGTTGAACGCTGAAGCTTACGCTTGTGCACTAAGCAAAGTGTATACCTTTGGCCCGACGTTCCGCGCCGAAAACTCAAACACCAGCCGCCACCTTGCGGAGTTCTGGATGGTTGAGCCCGAAGTGGCGTTTGCTGATCTCGATGACGCAGCCAAACTGGCTGAAGACATGCTGAAGTATGTCTTCAAAGCCGTGCTTGAAGAGCGCCGTGATGATCTTGAGTTCTTCGCACAACGCATCAACAAAGAAGCAATCACTCGCCTTGAGCAATTCGTCGACTCTGACTTTGCGCAAGTTGACTACACTGATGCAATTGAAATCCTAAAAGCCTCTGGCCGTAATTTTGAGTTCGACGTTGAGTGGGGCATCGATATGTCTTCTGAGCACGAGCGTTATCTTGCAGAAGAGCATTTCAAAGCACCTGTTGTTGTTAAAAACTACCCGAAAGATATCAAAGCGTTCTACATGCGTATGAACGACGATGGTAAGACGGTTGCAGCGATGGATGTTCTAGCACCAGGTATCGGTGAAATCATCGGAGGCTCTCAGCGTGAAGAGCGTTTAGATCTACTCGACAAGCGTATTGAAGAGATGGGTATCGACCCTACTCACCTAGATTGGTACCGTGACCTACGTCGTTACGGCACAGTTCCTCACTCAGGCTTCGGTCTAGGTTTCGAGCGTCTGGTCACTTATGTAACCGGCATGGCAAACATCCGTGATGTGATCCCATTCCCGCGTGCACCACGCTCTGCGAACTTCTAATTAACGCTTTCTCTATAAGCTGAAGTTTCAAACAAACTAAAAAGGCTACCTTCGGGTAGCCTTTTGTTTATTTGTAATTCCTGCGCTTTATTCTGCAGCAGATTCAGGGCGTATATCCAGCTGAATACCTTGTAAGAAATTACGCAGAATTTGATCTTTACACTCACGGTAATGCTTGTTTTCAGGTTTACGGAAGAACGAGCTAAGCTCGTGCTTACTCAGGCTAAAGTTCGCAAGCTTCAAGATATCAATAATATCTTCCGCTTTCAGGTTTAACGCAATACGCAATTTCATGAAAACCATATTGTTGGTTAAGCGCTTTTCGGGCTCAGCTTGCGGGCCTTCTTTCTTGCCACGCTTAACATTGATCAAACCATTTAAGAAGATCGCTAATTCTATGTCTCTGCACTTTTTAAAGGCATCGTCTTCTTCTTTCTTTAACCAATCGCTGACCTGCTCGCGCGTTACCTCATGATCGGCGGCGCCGAAGATTTCAATCATGGTTGCATCATTAAAATCAAAGGTATAGCGGATACGGCGCAAGATATCGTTATTGGTCACAAATATGTCCTAGTTCAATTGCAGTTGTGTCACAACGACTCACTGCCAAGTTAGCCCGCTATTTTAACAGATTTCGCCGCATTCTATGCCCCTACCCGGCATTTATTTATCAACCCAGCTTAAATAACGGCCCTGACTAGATACTAATCAATTCTCGTAAAACTCTGCATCTCGAGTTAGTTTGGGTATAATGACTTTATATTTTTGAACGAATAACTTCATAATAACGGATAGTGCAATGGAAGCAGAACAGCTCGAAATACTTAACTTTATCAGCCAGTTTCCTCCTTTCGACAAGTTGCCTGAAGAAACGTTACAGCAAGTAGCATTACAAGTCGAAGTTGCATATTACCGTGCGGATTCCATCATTTTTAATTTGGGTGATGAGATCCATGATCTTTTCTTAATTCGCAGTGGCGTGGTTGAGATTTATCGACGTAAAGGTGAGCTTTACAACCGTATCGATGAGGGGGACATTTTTGGCCAAATGGGGCTGCTAATGAACAATCGCGTACGTATGCCAGCCAAGGCTTTGGAAGATACCCTTGTTTACTGTATTCCCGAGGAAACCTTCCATAACCTTTATGAAGAATTTGAAAGCTTTGCCGACTTTGTCGACGTTGAAGATAACGCACGACTGCGTCATGCCGTTTCATCTCATACCGATGCTAATGATCTCACTACTTCTAAGGTTCGTACATTACTGACTCGAGATGCGGTAATTATCCCAAAAACTGAAACTATTCAGTTCGCGGCGCAAACAATGGCTGAAGAAGGGATCTCTGCACTACTACTGAGTGATCCGGACTCTTCTGACGACGAGGACGGTAAAGATGACATGATAGGCATCATCACAGATCGCGATCTCTGCACCCGCGTTCTGGCAGCAGGTATGGATCTCTCATCCCCGGTATCTGAAGTCATGTCGACTGAACTCATTACGCTTGATTACAATGCTTATGTTTTTGAAGCAATGCTAACCATGCTGCGCTGTAACGTGCATCACCTGCCGGTAATGCGCAACAAACACCCGATAGGTATCATTGGCCTAACGGATATTGTCCGGTACGAGTCACAAAATAGTCTCTTGTTGGTCAGTACTATTTTTCAGCAACAAAGTGTCGACGAATTACAGATATTATCAGAGCAAGTAAAAGATTGCTTCGTCCGTATGGTAAACGAAGATGCCAACGCCCATATGGTTGGCAGTGCAATGGCCGTGATCGGTCGAAGTTTTAAACAAAGGCTGCTGGAGCTTGCTGAAGAAGAACTCGGTCCACCGCCGATCCCCTACTGTTTTCTTGCTCTTGGATCGATGGCTCGAGATGAACAACTCATCGTTACAGACCAAGATAATGCGCTGATCCTCGACAATGCTTATGATGAACTTCATCATGGGGCGTATTTTTCCAAACTAGCCACTTTTGTCTGTGATGGTCTTGCTGCTTGCGGTTACAGTTACTGTGAAGGTGAAGTGATGGCTACTAATCCTGAATGGCGAAAAACGCGCCATGATTGGGAGGTCTGCTTTGCCGACTGGATTGACAACCCAAAACCGCAGGCACTGCTCAATAGTTCTATCTTTTTTGACCTCGATGGTGTCTGGGGCCGGGTTAAATGGGCTGAACAATTGAATTCCTTTATCCGCCGTAGAGCCCAGCGAAACAATCGTTTTCTCGCTTGTTTGGCTCGTAACGCCTTAAATCGCACACCACCGCTTGGCTTCTTTAAAGACTTCGTCATGGAGAAAGATGGCCGACATAATAATTCAATTAACCTTAAACGACGCGGTACCGCGCCATTGGCCGATTTGATCCGGGTTCATGCTCTTGCTGTTCGTTCCCGCTCTCAAAATTCTTTTGAACGCCTGGATGATGTGATTGAATCAAGCATTCTGCCAGCAGGAAAAGGGCAAGATCTTCGTGATGCCATGGAATTCATATCCATGGTTCGCATTCGACATCAAGCGCTGGATATTGAAGCCGGTACAGAACCAGATAACAGCATTGAACCTGAAAACATGTCCGATTTTGAGCGTCGAAACTTAAAAGATGCCTTCCAGATCCTCAGTAATGCACAAAACTTCCTCAAGTTCCGTTACCAAGGCAATAGACGCTAACCACCATTAGGGTATTTATGTTCAACCAGCCAACAAAACGTTTGTTAAACAATACAGCAACCCCTGACTGGCCAAGTTTTTTTGCCAAGATTGCCAGTCAGGCCAAAGACTCTCGCCTCAAGCAATACTACAGCACAGAAATGGTCAGTGGTGATACACCATTACGTAATGTTCCATTTGTCGCATTAGACTTTGAAACGACGGGTCTTGATCCCAGAAAAGATGGCATTGTTAGCATCGGACTCGTGCCATTCACCCTGCAACGTATTCGATGCCGTGAATCGGCTCATTGGGTCATCAATCCGCGCCAACCTCTTGGTGATGAGTCAGTAGTGATCCATGGTATTACCCACTCAGATGTAAACGATGCTCCTGATTTATTACGCATTCTCGAAAAAGTACTGGATGCTTTAGCGGGTAAAATAATTGTGGTGCACTACCAGCGTATCGAGCGGGAATTTATGGACCGGGCATTAAAGAAACGGCTCAATGAAGGGATTCAATTTCCTGTTGTCGACACGATGGCGATCGAATCTGCGATACAGTCTCGCCAATATGGGGGTTTTTGGAAACGCCTGCAAGGGAAAAGACCGAACTCTGTACGGCTGGGTAAAGCCAGACAACGTTATGGATTACCCGCCTATCAACCCCACCATGCCTTAACCGATGCATTAGCAACCGCAGAGCTGTTACAAGCTCAAATTGCCTATCACTTTGATCCGGACACACCATTATCAGAGATTTGGCAATAGCGCCTGATTATCATAGTACGCACAAAATTAGCGCATAAAAAAACGCCGCTGCCACTTGTTTAGAGTGCAACGGCGTTGTGTTTTATTCTCTACGCACTTCGCTTATTAACGAAAACGCTCAGTACGGAAGCCTAATACCAAGCTCACGCACATTAATAGCAGAATAAAGGTAAACGGTAATGCTGTTGAAATTGCACCAGCCTGAAGTGCTTCAATAGCCTCGGTACCACCAACCCACAACAATACACCAGCAATGGCACCTTCAACCGTGGCCCAAAATACCCGTTGTGGCAGTGGCGAATCAATCTTACCGCCAGAGGTAATATTATCGATAACCAGTGAACCTGAGTCAGATGATGTAATGAAAAAGACCATCACCAAAATAATCGCAGTCACCGACAGCAATGAGCTAAATGGAAGCGCATCAAACATCTGGAACATCGCCAGAGGCACTTCTGTTATACCATTTTCACCTAAACTACCGACGCCATTTATCACCTGATCAATCGCCTGACCACCAAATGTAGACATCCAAAGAACGGTTACCATGGTCGGAACAATCAATACCGCAGTCATAAACTCGCGAACGGTACGGCCTTTTGATATACGAGCGATGAACATACCAACAAATGGTGACCATGAAATCCACCATGCCCAGTAGAAAACAGTCCAGCCATGAAACCACGTTTGATCTTCTCGGCCATGGGGATTACTCAGTGCAACAAAGTTATCAAGATAAGCACTTATCGTCGTTGGAATTGACCCCATTGATATGGCAAATCCCACCAAAATGACAAATACCAACAGTGCAACAGCAACCAGCATATTGATATTACTTAACAGTTTTACACCGCCATCGATACCGCGAGCTACCGAGATAACAGCCAACAGAGTCACCACGACGATAACGCCGATTTGCATGCCTATCCCGCTCTCGATCCCAAACACATGTTCAATACCACTTGCCGCCTGCTGAGCGCCTAAGCCTAATGACGTCGCCAGACCAAATAAGGTCGCGATGACAGAAAAAATATCAATAATATGCCCAGGCCATCCCCATACGCGATCACCAAGAATCGGATAAAAGATCGAACGAATTGAAAGTGGCAGACCTTTATTGTAAGTAAAGAAAGCTAAAGATAGTGCTACAACCCCATAAATTGCCCAAGGGTGGAAGCCCCAGTGATACATGGTTGCACCAAGTGCCAGCTTAGCGGCTTCAGGAGTGTTGGCTTCTACACCTAAAGGCGTTCCATACCAGCCGGTATAATATGCGACAGGTTCTGCGACGCTCCAAAACATCAAACCGATACCCATACCGGCGGCAAAAAGCATCGATAGCCATGACATGCGTGAATAATCTGTTTCTGCCTCTGCACCACCAATACGGATTTTCCCGTACGGTGACACAATCAAAGCGAAGCAGAAAACGACAAAAATATTACCTGACCATAAAAACAGTGCGTCAAAATTATTAATGATGCTATTTTTCACTCCGTCAAGAACAGCTTTTGCTGTTGCGGCATCACTAACCAAAGCGGCAATCAAAAACAACGCAATTAGAGCAACACTTATTCCGAAAACAGGATTATGTACATCAAAACCCCACTTCTGGATATTATCCTGCCCAACAGTGTAATCCGTATTTTCTATACTGTACTTATCGTGTGTACTCATTATCGAATCCCATCTTGACACTCAAGTTGCCAAGATTATTTAGCTCTATAAATAAATTGCATTTGAGAGATCAAATCATTTATGTGCTTTAGGTGTCAAGTTTAATCGGAAAATATGAGTCAAATAACGTTTTTACTCATTATTGCCGACCAAAATCAGAATATTGCCAGCAGAACAAAATCAAATAATATTTCGAACTCTAATTAATCATCTCGTTGCCTGTCTCTATAACCACACCAATTATCGTCATGGCATCGCCATTCAGAACAATGGGGTAGCAACAAATAAGTAATTTCTCGAGTGAAATTGTTCCATTGTCTTGTCAACCTTCTATCGCAAAGGGTATAAATAGGGCTCTTGACCGAATCATTTATCAGCATGGATGACCACTAATGTTTGAAAAAATCACTGCAGCACCTGCCGACCCTATTCTTGGCTTAACGGATGAGTTTAAAAATGATACCCGCCCAGAGAAAATTAACCTTGGCGTTGGGATCTATAAAGATGAGTCCGGTAATACACCTGTACTTGCCTCGGTAAAAAAAGCCGAAGCCATTTTACTGAAAAAAGAGACCACCAAGTCTTACCTTAGTATTCCCGGTACAGCTGAATATGGCCTGGCAGTACAACAGCTATTATTTGGTGCTGACGCTTCTATTATTTCAGACAAGCGAGCACAGACTGCTCAGGCTCCTGGTGGCACTGGTGCCTTGCGTGTTGCGGCAGAATTCATTAAGCGTCAGCTTGGCGATGTGAAAGTGTGGATCAGCAATCCGACCTGGGCCAACCACATGGGTGTATTTGGCGCGGCGGGCTTAGAAACAGCTCAGTATGGCTATTACAATGCTGAAACGAAAGACATGGATTTCGACGCCATGCTGACCGATCTGGCTAGCGCACAAGCCGGCGATATTGTTCTGCTTCACGGCTGCTGCCACAACCCGACAGGTATCGATCCAGATGCTGCTCAGTGGGAACAACTTGCACAGCTATGTGTAGAAAAGCAACTGCTTCCTATGTTCGACTTCGCTTATCAGGGCTTTGCTAAAGGGGTTGAAGAAGACGCGCAAGGTTTGCGTATCTTCGCCGCACGATGTAAAGAGCTGCTGGTTGCAAGTTCGTTCTCGAAAAACTTCGGCCTTTACAATGAACGTGTTGGTGCTTTTACCCTGGTCGCCGAAAATGCAGCTCTGGCAGTCACCGCCTTTAGTCAGGTCAAGAGTATTGCCCGTGTTATCTACTCTAATCCACCTGCTCACGGGGCTGCGATTGTTACTGAAATTCTTAACGATGCCGAACTGCGTGCTGAATGGGTACAGGAAGTCGCTGATATGCGTGACCGCATTCAGGAAATGCGCACCCTGTTCGTACAGACGCTTAAAGATCTTGGTATTAATGCCGACTTTAGCTTCATTGAACGTCAGAACGGTATGTTCTCGTTCTCAGGCCTGAATAAAGCCCAGGTTAACCGTCTGAAAGAAGAGTTTGCCATTTACATTGTAGGCTCCGGCCGCATCAGTGTGGCGGGGATGACTAAGAACAACATGCTACCACTCTGTAAAGGCATTGCCGCAGTTCTTAGCTAAGGCTAAACCGGCCAGTTTTATCTAATAAAATCAACCAAAAAGGGCGCAAAAAAGTGTCCTTTTTTATTGCCAAAAAATCAAAATCTTCATCATCATTATGTTACTTCTGGATATTAACCGGATTTATCCAGAGGTAACACATTACAAAAAAGCTCCCTTTCATACTGGTGCTCCAATTGTTCACGCCAGGGTTTATTAGAGAGCGGAATGAGATAGAAGTTTTCGCGGGACGTATCCGTGACAAATGCCATGCCATGCTGCATCAGTTCGTAATGGATATCGTGAACAAACCCCAGAGAAAAACTCTGTCTGCCGGTTAGCTGATTGATATCTTGGCGCGTCAAACAGACCCCTTGATTATCTTCAGCAAAGCGATTACGAAGCCAGCCAGAAAATTCTCTAGCACTTATCATTGTCATAAATAATCACCTCCGAGTGTCTCGACCCTGAAAAAAATCACTTCTTCATAAATAAGTTATAGCAGAGGCAGACAAAACCGTCAGGTTCTAAGGATTGGTGACACATCGGGAAACAACCAATAGGCACTTTAATCACAAGTTAATGGTCGTTTTATAAAGGCTATAAATAATTTGGGGAACGGTTACAGAGATAAGCGGGGAGACACCTGCTCCTCAATACTAAGGAGCAGGTCTAGCAGTCATTAAGCAGCTTTATAAAGCACTTTGTTTCCTGCTAATTGGATGCGTTCAACCAGACCTTCTTCAGTCAGTTTTTTTAGCGCTCCTGTTGCCCATGAAGCTGCTTTCGCATCTTCCTGACCAGCCTGAAGGCCGATACCTTTAGGGTTTAGGCCATCTTGGTTTTTAACCACGATATCCAGCACTTGTTGCTGTTTCGGAGTCAAAGCCACTTGAACTGCAGCAGGTGCCGCCACTTCAACTGGCTTTTGCTCTTCAACAGACTTTGCCGCTGGAGCAGCTTTTACCGTTTCTGCAGTTGGTGCTTTTTTCACAGCGTCTTTCTTCGCTGCTGGTTTTGCTACTGCTACAGATGCCTGTACTCGCTTTTGTAGCTTAAGCTGAACTTTACGTTTGTGAGAGATTCTCATTAAATTTCCTACTCCGTTGCACTACTTTCAGTCACCACTGTACCAGCGGGAAAAAGTAAGCGCGTGTTATACCAAGGATGTCAGGGAAATGCCAGCAAACGGCTATTTAACCAACAATAAAATATGATCTCACTCAAAAACAAGCGATAAGATCTCGATTTTCACAAAAAACAAACGCGATATGAGGTGAATTTGAGCAACTTTGTAGCATTAGATTTTGGATAAAAAAACACCAGAAAATACAACTAGTGCAGGCTACGGGAGTAACTTGGCTGATCATTCACAGTATAAAACATACATCATAGTCATTTTGATGCGCACGCCCTGTAAATCTGATACTCAGCCATACTTATGACATGCCAGTAGAAACCGGACAAACAGAAGGGGGCTCTTTGGAAACGCTATTTATCAGGCCGCCACTCCCTAAACCCAGCGCTTATTTATTGATCTTCAGCTTTGTTGCCTTTATTGCCATTGGAGTGGGCGTCTTCTTGTATCCGGAGATCAGCGGGGCTGCTATCGCTATTTTGCTGATTGCTGCTCTGACTTTGCTCATCATCGCGATAAAGCAATCAAACGAACCCGATCTTTCATTTACTCTGACTTTCATGCATATTCAATTTCATAGCTCGGCTGGCGGCTGGCTGGCCAGATGGCGAAACATCACGGAGATAGGCCCGGTCTCGCTATCTTACGAGGGCTGGCACCGTCCACTGCCTTGGGTAGGGATCAAGTTAAAAGACTACGACGAGTTTTTGGCCACCATCTGCCCGCGTATTGCCAGCAAATTATTGCTGGAGCAGCGCGGGTTACTGATACTTGCCTATAAACGGGCGGATGTACCATCTCATGATATTGAAGACATGTTGTTTGATGACACGCATTACGTGGCACATGACGGTAAGGTTCTCAAAGGACTATTGGCTATGCTCGCAAACAGAATGCACTACAACCGGGAGTTGCTGGGATTTGATTTTTTCATCTCAGAAGATTTACTCGACAGGCCTGTCGATGATTTCATTGGTCTGCTCCGCCGCTACCTCGCGCAATCAAGGTAGTCTCTGTCACCAATGTCATCTTCATCAACGGCAGGCGCCTGCGCTTTTAAGAAAGGTAGCAGAAGTAAACCAACCACCGCCGCCGCACAAGAGATCACGGTAAAAAAACCGGTCCAGTGATACTGCTCCATCACCAGCGCCAGCGGATAACCCGCCAATGCCGCGCCCATGTACGCAAAAAGACCGACAAAACCGGTCGCGGCTCCTGCTGAGTCTTTATGGGAGCACTCTGCGGCTGCCATGCCGATCAGCATCTGTGGACCAAAGACAAAGAATCCGATAGCAAAGAAACAGCCCGCCTGGAGCACAAAACCGGTCATAGGCATCAACCATAATGCGGCGACCGCCAAAAAAATTCCAATGGCAAAAATCAGGTTCATGGGCCCACGGTTCCCGCCAAACACTTTATCCGACCCCCAGCCAGCAACCAGCGAACCGATAAACCCGCCGACTTCAAACAGTGATAAAGCCGTATTGGCGGTGATCAGGCTGTAGCCATGCTGTTCGGTCAGGTAGAGGTTGCCCCAATCATTAATTGCCGTACGCACGATGTAAACCAGCACGTAGCTAAAGGCTAGCAACCAGATGTATTTATTGGTCAGTACGTACTTTTTCAATATCTCGGAGTGGCTTAAGCCTACGCCTTCATTTTCATGGGCCAGCTCCAATACATCCTGCCGCCAGTGCCCTACCGTCGGTAATCCCAGCGTGATGGGTTTATCGCGCAGTCGCCAGCATAAGAACAGCCCGACAACCACCGCCATTATTCCCGGTATAATTAAGCCGTAACGCCAGCTGTAATGCAATGTCAGGAAACCCACCAGCAAGGGGATCAAGGCGCCACCGACATTATGGGCGGTATTCCAAAATGCCCACCGGAATCCGCGTTCTGATCGGGAATACCAGGTTGTCAGCAACTTAGAGCAAGGCGGCCAGCCCCAGCCCTGAAACCAGGCATTTAGCATCCACAACGCGGTAAACATCATCATCGAACTGGAGAAGCCGAACAGAATATTGACCACGCCAGTCGCAATCAACCCGAGCCCCATGAAGTAACGGGGATTCGAACGGTCAGAGATGATCCCTGACAGAAACTTAGAGCAGCCATACGTAATGTAAAACAACGTCCCCATGATCCCGATATCCGATTTATCCAGCCCCAGATCGGCAATCAAGGCTGGCATCACATAGTTAAAGCTTTTACGGGTGAAGTAGAACAGTGCATAACCAATATACATAGTAAACATGATATGGAAACGCCAATGATGATAGAGATCATCCACCTGGTCAGGATCTGTCACTGCGGGAGCGTGTTGTTCAGATTTAAAAAAAACGATCATAACTTTATATCTACAACTAATAAAATGTGCAAAGCATCGTTAATGCAAACCAAGCTAAAGGACCGGCAATACAACTTGCAACTCAGTTCCTCGTCCATCTCCATTCTGACAACTGATCAAAGTGAACTGGCCACCTAGAGCCTGTACCCGTTCTCGCATACCGCGCAAACCAAATCCGCGGGTTGTCTCTTCCGGTTGAAAGCCGATACCATTATCTTTCACCACCAGAAATGCATCTTTCCGGAATGACAAAGTAATACTGACTTCCGTCGCTGCTGCATACTTCACCACATTATTCAGTGCTTCCTGGCAGATCCGATATAACGTCACACTCATTGCATCGCTTAACGCAGCATCGCTTTCATTGAGTTCATCACAGGTTATCGAGGTACGAATACCGCTCGCTTCGCATTCCATCTCTCGTACTAACTGGTATATCGCCTCTTCAAGCCCTAAATCATCGAGAGTTTTAGGACGTAACTGAGTCAGTAAACCTTTAGTCGTGTCATAAATATTCAGAGACAGGTGCTCGATAGTCGAAGCGCAATTTTCGCCTATCGGCGTATTTTCAACCCGCTTCAGGATACTGGCCTGAGTTCTGATCGCCGTAATGTTCTGCCCTATTTCGTCATGCAGCTCACGGGCAATATCGCGTCGAACTGACTCTTCCGCCTTCACCAATTGACGTGACAAGCTATGGTTTCTCGCCAGCTCATACCTGAGTTTCTGATTGAGTTCACGCTGGCGCTGAATCCCCAACCCCAACAAGATACCGGTCATACTTTGTGCCGACAGTGATAACAGCAGATCGGTAATTTCCATATTACTGACACCGCTTCGTGCGGCGATTAACGCCACACTATTTAATAACGTACCAAGTAACGCTCCCTGCCAGCCATAGCGAAATGCCAGCAGAATAATGGGGATCGCTAAGCAGAACGGTGCAAAGCGTCGCATCTCATCAGGTAATCCCACCTGAAGAGCAATACTGAGTGCGAACAGGATGACGTAAAACACCACATGCCGACTACGCAGCTCGACAGGCTTTGATACCAGATTGACCGTGAGTGGGATCCAGGCATTCTGGAACAAATAGCTCCAGATGAGGTAACAACTGGGCACCAACATCAGGCCCCCGGTAATACTCACCAGTAATACCATCCAGGGGGAGTGGCTAACGACACCGATAGCCAGAGTATTCACCAGTGCGGTCAGTGCTATCACCGCCCCCATCACACACAGTCGTCGCCACTGAGAACCGTAATAATATTTTTGTGCTAACCACAAAATGGGCACGCTAACGATGCTGGCAATGATCGCCGAGAACCACTGCGATTGTTCGAGCAACACCGCCAGCGACACCATGAGCCACCATTCGGCGCAATACACCGCGGTCCAGTAGGCTTTTGGGGTATGCAGCGTTGTGCCAAGCCGCAGGGCAAAGGGAAAGAGTAAAATAGCCAGCTCAGGGTCTAAGGTAAAATAGTAGGACAGGACCCACAGACAAAACCAGCAGCAGGAGATCAGTAACCAGCCACACAGTGAGGTAATGAGGTAACTGCGCATTAAAGCGCCTCACTCTCAAAACATTTCGCCAGCGCTACGTTATTTTTCACTCCTAACTTATCCATCGCATTGGCACGATGAACATGAATGGTTTTATGGCTTAATCCTAAACGAACGGCAACGGCTTTGACATCCAGCCCCAATGCCAGCATCTCGCCGATCTCGCGCTCTCGTTTTGTCAACTGCCCAAGAAGCTTACGCCCCCGATCCGGTGCTGCCAGCTTCATTGCGATATCAGGGGTAAGGTAGCAACCACCAGCGGCTGCCGTGCGTACGGCCTGCACCAACTCCTCAGGACTGCAACGTTTGGTTAAATAACCGCGTGCACCAGATTCCAGGGCTTTTTCAACGATTGCCACAGAATCATGGACACTGAGCATGATACACGCTATCCCTTTAGGCAAATCAGCCAATAAGGAGAGTCCGCTCTCATCCGGCATGGATATATCGAGGATACAAACATTCGCATTCGATCCTGGTAAGCCTTTGCGAGCTTCATCGGCCGAACCAAATTGACCCACCACCTCAACATCAAGCTCCAGTGATAACAGCTGAGCAAAACCCGAACGAACAATGAAGTGATCATCAACTAACGCAACTTTGATCATCTAGAAATACCCAGTCATAGCGAAAAGAGGCATAAACTACATCCATCCTTCAGTGCAAGCAAGATAGAAAAATGAGATACCATAATTATTAAAATTATGCTTAGTTTATCATCATGGTTCTATTGCCATAAAAATTTGAAATTGCCGTTGGCACAAACAAAATAGCCACCTCAAGGTGGCTATTTTCATCGACTATCAACCAAGACAATAGTTATGCTGCTGTGGTCGCTGTTTTAAGCAGACGTTTTTCATGGCGGATCTTTTTCTCTTCGGCAATAGCAACGAAAAGCAATAGCCCGATACAAATAGCGGCTGAAGTATCCAGTGCCGCAAATGTCCCTTTCCAACCAGTCAGGCCAAAGATAGGCGTACCGTCAGCAATCATCCCTAAACCTAGTTTGGCAAAACTATCACCAATCAGGTAAGCAAACGTACCTTTGACACCATCTGCAACACTGATTGCTTTCTTCGGTACAAAACCAACCGCAGCTACACCAATCAGCAGTTGAGGTCCGAACACAAGGAAACCTAGTACAAACAGTGAGCCCAGGTACATGTACTCGCTTGTTGCATGTTGGTAAAACTCTAAGGCAAAAATGATCAGAACAAGCGAGACACAAGCAACTAATGCGCGGCGACCATTAGCAAGGTCAGACAGATAGCCCCACATCAGCGTTCCCACAAGTGCGCCGACTTCGAATAACGTAAAACCAGAAATAGCCGTTTCTTTCGATAGTCCCAGTTCTTGGTAAGCATAAACGGTAGACCACTGGTCGATACCAATCCGTACGATGTACAAAAAGATGTTAGCGAAGCAAAGCAACCAGATTATTTTGTTTTTCAGCACGTATTCCATAAAGATTTCGCGCTTGGTCATTTGATTTTCTTCAGCTTCAAGATCTTCGGCACTGATCTCTTCACCAAAGAGTTCTTCCGCGGTGCCTAAGCCGTAAGCTTCCGGTGAATCATTACCAAAACGCAGGCCGATAAAACCAACAACCAGTGCAATGATGGATGGGAAGATGAACATACCAATAACATGGCCATCAAACAGGTAGTTAGCACCAAATAGTGCAACACCGGCAGCACCCGCACCACCAAAATTGTGGGACATATTCCATAAACCAAGGTACGAACCTCGCTTATTTCGTGGGGTCCACTTGGTGATCGTAGAGTAACTTGAAGGGCCACCCGTACTTTGGAAGAAACCACTCAAGCCGTAGAAAGCAATCATCAGGAACAGACTCACGCCTGAACCACCCATGCTGACACTGAAGCCCAGCATAGCGATACCTGACAGAATTAACATGAATGGAAGAAACTGTTTGGTATTTTTTCCGTCAGCGTAATATGAAACGACTGTTTTACCGATGCCGTAAGTAATAGAGAAACCAAGGCCGATCAAACCCAGTTCTGTCATCGACAAACCATATGTCGAGATCATATCATTTTGAGCAACATTGAAGTTCTTGCGAATCAAATACATTGCCATATAGCCAATAAAAACAACCAAATATGATTGAATAAATGGCTTGAACCACATTTTACGACGTTCTTCTATAGGCAGGTCTAAAGTCGGCTTTCTGACCTGTTCCAAAAGTTTAAACATGTGAAACCCTCAACAGATTTACTCGGAATAAGCCTGCTTACTAAATGCTGCGACTATCGGCACAGCATCCAGTAAGCAGAATCGCTGGGTATCATCAAGAGCCAGAGGAATTGTTATATGTCCAAGCCATGGCAACTAACTGCAAAACATACATCGGGGGTGAGTATTATTTGCTGGTAAGCGGCCAAAGATGATGATTAACCAGATTTGCTGAGGATTCTAAATAGTGGGTAGTTAATTGGCTTGAGAAGGCGGCCTAAAGCCATTAGGAAAAAGTCCTAGTTTCTGGGGGCTGGATAAAAAAGCGTGAAAGTAATCACAATAAAATGATAGGTATCGAGGGACAAGAGACCAGTAACGAGAAAGCATCAATATACCTCTCCTACTTCCCTCAAAATAAATACTGGAAAAAAAGCGCTTCTTCCGAAATGGAAAAGCGCTACTCGAAACTTAATAGATCGGCATCTCATCAGCAACAAACGGGTTTGATGCGCGTTCATGACCGATAGTGGATACCGGCCCGTGGCCAGATACAAAGGTCACATCATTGCCCAGCGGCCATAATTTGTCTTTGATCGAATTAATCAGGGTTTGATAGTCACCCTTAGGAAAATCAGTTCGACCAATCCCCCCTTTGAAGAGTACATCACCGACAAAAGCCACTTTGGCTTCAGTGCTGTGAAAAATGACATGACCGGGCGTATGGCCGGGGGTATGTAGAACCTGCAGTTTTTGGTTGCCGATGGCAATCTCATCACCTTCCGCCAACCACTGATCAGGGTCGAATGCTTCTGTTAGCGGAAAACCAAACATCTCACTTTGACGCGGTAAACCTTGCAGCCAGAAAGCATCATCTTTATGAGGACCAACAACAGGAACACTGAGCTGAGCTGCAAGGGGGGCGGTACCGCCAACATGGTCAAGATGGCCGTGAGTCAAAAGAAGCTGTTTCACATTCAAACCAAGCTGATGAACTTTGTCGGTAAGAAGATGAATATCGCCACCAGGATCGATAATTGCGGCGTCTTTGGTTTCATCACACCAAACGATAGAACAATTTTGTTGGAATGGGGTTACAGGAACAATTTCAAACTGGAGACTCATACGTCCTCTTTTCCTAATCGGGCATAAAAACTAGGGTGAAGGATGCCATGGTTACAACCAAAAGGGAATGACGACCCTTACCAGCGACGTACAGGGCCGGTATCAATGTGAATAAAGTTACTCTTCGGGTAATAGCCCACACCGCCAAGCCGCAATTCAAGTGCCGCCTGTCGGACTTTAGACAGTGGTATGCCTTCTAAGTTGAAGTCAACGGCCTCCCCCTTCATGTGGTAGCTCTTGGTTGCAACGCCACCATTTTTCTGCAGCATTTTATTTGTCGCCGGTGAGCGATAACCCGAAATAATTCGCACCTGACCTTTATGGCCTAAATTTGCCTGAATTTCCGTTATAGCATCAAACAGCCGGCGATCCATTTTAGCCGCTTCATTGCGTCGGAAATCACGACAAATATGATTAATGCGCTGTAACTCAGCGGGGATATAACTTGTACCGTTAAAATATTCCGTTTCTAAATCTTCACGCGTGTGAATATTACAAAGAGAAATTTTACGCGGGTTCGTTGCTTTAAACGGGCTGGCAATCGCCACACCTGGCAACAAGCATGCGCCCAGTGTCAGCCCACCAGCAACTAAAATCTGACGGCGCGTGTAATCAATCTCAGACATCCTAACCAAAACCAAAATCTGACAAGAAGCAAACCATAAAGCCTCTATTATCTAAGCACGATAACGTTCAGAGAATACTCAGTCAAACTGCGAGATCGCAAAAAAATATCACTTAATAACGAAAGCAGCGTCTACTTATTGAGTTATCGATAAATTATTATTTGTGCGGTATGTAAATTTTTCTTCTAATTGCGAACGGCTTCCCACTTTATCATAGCGATATACATCGCCACGGAAGTTCACCATGCCTTGAGTATCGACCCATGCCGTCTGATAAATAACATGAACTCTCACCTGGTTATTTAAACCCACTGTCTTGGTTTCTGTATAGGATATCAGATCGTTTATTTGCTGCTCTGACATACCCGAGTAATTCAACAACGCCATGACCAGATGTTCTGCTTGCTCAACACGTACGCATCCTGAACTGAATGCCCGCTCTTCTTTATTAAACAGGCTCTTTGCTGGCGTATCATGCAGATAGATGGCATATCGGTTCGGCATGTTGAATTTATAAAGCCCGAGAGCGTTCTTTTCACCCGGTTTCTGACGTAAACGGTACGGGAACAGCTTGGCATTCACAATACGCCAGTCTATCGTATTAATAGGTATCTGCTCTGTATTTGTCCAGCTCCGGATAACGTCATAGTCATGGCGATACAGGTATCCCCGGTCACGCTGCGCCAGCGGTAAAATATCTTTGCGCATAATAGAAATAGGGACATTCCAATAGGGATTAAATACCACCGAATCAACCCGTGAATTCAGCAATGGAGTACGCCGGCTGGGCCGTCCGACAATCACTTTACTGTCCAGCACACGCTCATTGTCGAGCCATAGACTCATTTCATAATCGGGAATATTGACTATCAATACCGATGAATACTCGACCGACCATAACCGCACTCTCTGCGAATTCAATGCCAATACGCGGATCCGCTCCTGAGGTGTTAGCGCTAACCAATACCGGGTCTTCGTCCCAATCACCCCATCACTTTTTAAACCATGACGCCGCTGAAAATTTTTCACCCCAGCAGTTAAGTCCCGGTTTAAAGTACCAACATCCCTCGAGCGCAGCTGCTGCGCCTCATACCTGCTGATATCTCCCAGTCCTTCCAAAATAGTAATTAATGCATCAGGTCTCTGTAACCGGTCTCCGGGCCGGATAATACCTTGCTGGTAAAAACCAGGCCAAGGTACCTCATTTAGCACTTCAAGCTCTGTCATTGCCTGGAGGATTTTGGTGTAACTCTGATCAGCAGGCTTTAGCGAAGCAATAAAAAATCGCAGACGGTTATTTTCAACAGCCCGAGACAGACGTGCGATTGCCGTTTTCGATGGTAAAGGTAATCGTAAATCAACCCCGGCGCCAAACAGCCAGTCTCTGCCATACGCGGGTAAATTATCAACATAACTCATGAATGCAAGTAAGGTATCTGTCGCCAAAAGATCATACTGACGCCAATCATCAGACGACTTGTAATACTTGAGCCGGGAATAACGCTGGGAAAAATCTGAGCTGATTGCGGATAAAGCAACAATGCGGAGTTGCTCTTCAAATTCAGTCGCGGCAAGAGAATCATGCCATAGCGGGGTATAACCAATGTTAAAGTAAAGTTTCGCCAACTCATCAATATACTGGATTTCAAACAAATTATCAGAAACGTCCTTCACCCATAGCTTTGCCTGTTGATATTGCAAAGCGATATCAGGTTTCACGGTTGGCTCTGACACTCCCAGCTGCTCTGATAAAACATCCATTGAGGGTGTCGTTAGCAGCGATTGTTTTGCCGATACCTGCGAGCTCATGGCAAATATCAAAACCAGTGCGATACAACATTGCCTTATCATTGCCATGCCAGCCCCCCGAAGAACATCAATTCAAGTATGGCAATTTCACATACCTCTGGCCTTAAATGTAGCTTTCCGTGATCATTTCTACCAATTCTTATCAAGATCTTGCCATCAGGACGAGAGGGATCCCCTCAGGCTCAGAAATGATGGGAAGTCAGCTCTTCTGGATGACTGCCATTAAACCGGAGTTGTAACAAACAAAATCAGACGAACCTGTCCACTCATACCTGATACGAATAATTCCCGGTTTTCCAATAATACCCTTTAGTGTAAAATCATCAGAACTCATAACATTTTAAATTAGCCTATAAAATCAAACCTGTACTGAAAATGATTAACCTATTAACGAACGAGCTGAAAACAGGCAAAAACATCACTAAAGATAACCAAGAAGAGCATAATGTGGTGTCTCATTAAACGCATACGTTAAAGCCCCAAAAAAAGTTAATTAGTACACTAAACTTTTTATGTCAATGTTTGTATGATGGGTAAGTAAAAATGTCGTTTCTATAGCAACAAATACTTTCATGTTCAAGCCGTTTGATGTAACTTCGCGGCAATTGTTTTGGGAGAGTAAAATGGACAAACACGAAGAAGTTCTCATTGCCCTTCGACAGATAATCCGAGCCATTGATTTACATTCGAGAAAACTCAATAAAGATGCAGGATTAACGGGCCCTCAATTGGTGTTGATGCGAGCAATCCGGGGCTCTGGCGAAGAAACCACGATCCGACAGTTATCAAATAATACCAACATGAGCCAGGCGACAGCGACAACGATTCTTGATCGTCTTGAAAAACGAGAGCTGGTGGTTCGTGAAAGAAGCAAGCTTGATAAGCGAAAAGTTCATGCTCATTTAACTGAAAAAGGTAAAGAGCTGCTCGAAAAGGCGCCACTCCCTTTGCAAGACAATTTTGTATCAGAATATCAGCAACTTGAAGATTGGGAACAATCGCTGCTTTTATCATCGGTACAGCGCATTTCATCGATGATGAATGCGGAGCACCTGAATGTTGCCCCGCTGCTTGAAGTCGGTAGCATTACCCAGCAAGAGACGCCTCCTGAATAATTGAAGAAAGCCAGACTTACTGGCTTTGTTGCAAATTGGTTCTGGCTTTCACTCCTTACCATCATTATATTAATGCCATAATTTCAATGATCGGACTGCGTTGTGTTACTCGAAGGAATTGAAACCTTATTGGTTCTGGCAAAAGAAGGAACCATGAGCAAGGCCGGAAGTCGCTTATATATCAGCCAGTCGGCGGTCAGCAAGCGCATCGCCAATTTGGAAAAACGGTTAGGCAAAAAGCTGATTGAACCTGTCGGCAGAAAAATAAAGCTCACCTCAGAAGCTGTGGCTTTAATCGAGAGTGTCGCTCCGAGCCTGACCGATATTCAGGGGGCATTGTTTGACCATCAGGTAATACAAGACCACTCGCCAATCTTGCTTGCTTGCTCTGAAACACTGGTATCGGCCTACCTGAGTAAAATGATGAAGTGTTATCTTGCGCAAGATCCTTATATCAGTATCTCGACCCATCAAACGCCATTCATTGTTGAGCGAGTGCAATCCGGTGATGCCAGTTTAGGTTTTTGTGCCGGGCACCTTCCCCCTCAGCACGGCTTAGCAACCCGGCATATATTCAATGAATCGTTTACCATAATCAGTAATCTTCCGCTAGAAAAGACGCCATCCGCCCTTTTGACCAACGACTTCAAAAATCCGGCTAACACCTATCAGGCAGGAATTTTACAGAAAGCCGGGATCAAGCCGCTGATGCAAATGGACTCCTATACGGCAGCAGCCCTCTTAGCTCTCGGCGGAGTAACACCGGCCCTGGTACCCGAGTCTGTGGTAAAAACCCTCAATATAAAACCAGAGCATTGCCATCATTTTGATTTTCTTGATGATTTAACCCGACCGATTAACCTTTGTTACCGTCCCAAGAGCTACAAAGTTGAAAGAGTTAAGCAGCTTATTGAAACCATTGTGGATTTTGTTCGATCAACAGCTTAATAGCCATAACCATCGAAACAATCACCACCATCGGGCGAATAAGTTTCTGCCCTTTGGTGACCACAATTTTAGCCCCCGATCTGGCGCCGATAAATTGACCGGCAGCCATCAGCAGGCCGACTTCCCATACCGGAAGCCCCCCGATAATAAAGAACAATAGCGCCGCGATGTTTGATGTAAAGTTCAGCACTTTTGTTTTAGCCGTCGCTTCGATTATTCCTCGTTTTGCAATCGCAACAAAACAGATCGTAAATAAGGCGCCGGCACCCGGCCCAAAAAAACCATCATAAAAACCGATCGATGTGCCAACGGTTAAGGCAAACATATTTTCGGACAGCTTAGACTCACCCGGCTCGGCAATGGATTTTGGCGCCAGAAGAAAATAAAACGAGATACCCAGCAGCAGTAGCGGAATGATCGCAGTTAATACCGACGCATCAATTTTTTGTACCAATACAGCCCCTAATGCCGCGCCGATAAAAGTACAAATGATCCCATTGCGCATCTCACTGAACTTCACGACGCCATTGCGGATAAAGTAAAGGGTGGCGGAAAAACTGCCAAAAGATCCCTGAAGCTTGTTAGTTGCTAAAGCCTGCGCAGGTGATAAGCCGACAGATAAGAGTGCGGGAACGGTTAATAATCCTCCCCCACCCGCTATGGCATCGATAAATCCGGCCACTGCCGCAACAATGAAGAGAATGGTGATAATCTCGAGCGATAAATCCATCTATTGTTTTCCTAATCATAATCATCGGCCGCTAGATTACCTGTATATATCAATAAACAATAACGAAACGCACGACACCAACCCATTCCACTTTGGAATAGGTTAAATAGACCCAGATAACCTCAAGGTGATCGTTTCTGCGACAATCAACAGAACTGGTATTACTTCGCCATATTACACAGCATTTTCCATACTTGCTCACCGGCTGGGTGCAACCGAGCCTGATAACGGTACGCATAATACGCAATAGGTAATCTCAGACAGGGTTCGCCGATTAGGGCCACTTTTCCTGCGGCTAATTCCTGCTTAATCGAATAGTCCGGCAACCATGCCACCCCTAACCCTTGCAACACCTGAATTTTCAGCAGATCCGTCATCGAAGAAGAAAACACCGCCTCTAATTTTACCTGCTCGCGTATCGCTTCAACTTGCCGTCCCATATAGGAACTCGGGTTATAAGCAAGCCAGGGTACCGCTTTATTATTGTCAAGCAGGTATAACGGCTTTCCTGCACTATCACAGGCACAAACCGGTAATAGTTCTGCTTCACCAATACGCAGTGACTGGTAGGGAGGCAATCGCAACAATTCATTATCAAACGCAAGTAACAAATCGCACCCCCCTTCCTGCAGTTCTTCAATCGCCTGATCGACATCGATCGCCTCTACGCTGAGTAGAGGGTTATGCTTACCGGAAAGTAGCTGCGGTTGGATTGTCGGCACTAAGCTGGTTGCCAGGGAGTGGGCGGCGGCAACCCGCACAATATTGCCACCAAGCTTTGAGAGGCCGGATAGCTGACCAATGCCATCTACCATCTGATTAATTAAGTTACGCGCTGAAATCCGAAAGAGCCTTCCGCTGGGTGTTAACTCGACAGGGATTTTACTTCGATCGACCAGCTCAGCACCTACGGCATGTTCTAATGCTCTGATACGGCGACTAAATGCCGGTTGTGTCACATTACGTATTCCTGCCGCCTGGGAAAAATTACGCACATCCGCCAGGGTCAAAAAATCTTCCAGCCACTTACTTTCTATATTCATGCGTTATGGTCGCGAAATGAAAAACAGTATAACGGAGCAGTAGTGCCTATTGACCAGATTTCAAGTGATTAATCTCACATTTTTATTGATTCCCCATACCGATCCGGCATGGGAGTGACAGCAATGGCATTTCTCAACGTGAAGGTTCTATTTTATCGTTATTACAGTTAAAAACACTGTAGGGATAAGAACATGAGCAGGAAATTAGGTGTTTTGGGGGGAATGGGACCATTAGCTACTGTGGAATTTATGCATAAAATTATTGCACAAACTCCCGCTCGTAATGATCAACAGCATATTCCTATGCTGGTTCGTAATATTCCTCAGATCCCGGACCGGACCGACTTTCTGATTGGAAATGGTTTGGATCCTTTCCCTGCATTAAAAAAAGGCTTTGAAGAACTACAACAAGCGGGTGCTGAATGTATTGTTATACCGTGTAATACCGCGCATTATTGGTATCCACAACTGCAGGCAATCAGCAAGGTGCATACCATCAACATCATCGACAGCGTCGTTACTGAAGCAAAACAGCGTGGTTATAGTCAAGTCGGTATTTTAGCAACATCAGCCACGATAATGACGGGTATGTATCAGGAAAAACTGGCGCAATGTGGGATTGATGCAATAGAAACCACAGAGCATGAACAACAGGCTGTGATGGAAGGGATCTGTGCAGTCAAAGCCGGAGACGTTGCACGCGGGCAACGCTTAATGGCGCCGGTTTTTGAGGCCATGCTTTCCCGCGGTGCAAATGCGGTTGTTTTCGGGTGTACTGAAATTCCCGTCGCCCTAGCAGAGCAAGCCCATCAGCAGCCTGATCAGTGTCTGGATTCACTTGAAATCTTAGCGACTGAGTGTATTTCCTGGTCGCAAGACGAATTTCACGAACTTGTCGCCTAGTGGTTTCACCTCATATCGGCTGCGCTCAAAGCCTCATGGGCAGCGCAGCTAAGATTGTCACTATTCTGAGCCAGCACTCACAACACACTGCATCTCAGCTAACCTGATGATAATATGACAATACGTTTATTTTCGGTCCATCTCCTCCCCCATGCCAGTTACCTCGTTTGCTCGTTGCTACTTAGGCCGTCCCCTGCCCTTCCTTAAAGCCTAACTGAATAACATTTGAATAGTTTATGTCAGTACCAAGGGTTATACGTCTTAGTTATCCGTTATATAATATTCAAAATATCAATAGTATCAGCCGCCAACGGCAGATCCTCAGGGAAAATAATGAGTTCAGCTAAAAGGAACAGCGGTATGATATTTGCCCCAATTCAATCTATTTTCAGGCTGCTTAAGCTCGTTATCCTGTTGCTTCCAGCTGCCTTTATCCTTCAGGCCGAAGCATCCGACCATGGCGATATCATCCGGGTCGGTGGGGATCATAACTATCCTCCCTATGAATTTCTCAATGAGGACGGCGAACCCGACGGTTACAACACTGAGCTCACCCTGGCTATCGCTGAAGTGATGGGGATCAAGGTCGACATCGAACTTGGTGAATGGGACACAATGCGCCGAAAGCTGGAAACGGGAGAAATTGATGCATTACAAGGAATGATTGTGTCCAAGGCCCGGACCCAGAATTACGACTTTGCACCCGCTCATGCGGTTGTCCACCAGTCTGTTTTCGCCCGTAAAGGCTCGTCAACCATTTCTGAACTAAGCGAATTGAGTGGCAAAGAGGTTATCGTGCAAAGTGGCGGCATCATGCACGACTATTTGTTGCAAAAAAATGCGGGCGCCCGGCTTATCTTGGTCGACACCCATGCTGCTGCGCTGAGGTTGCTGGCATCGGGCCAGCACGATTATGCTCTGGTTGCCAATCTGCCGGGTCTTTATATGGGCCGTGCGCTTGAGCTGTCCAACATACTCCCGGCAGGAAAACCTTTCGGTGCCCAGCTATATGGTTATTCTGTCATGAAGGGCAGGCAAGAGTTACTGGCCCAGTTCAGCGAGGGCTTGGCAATTCTCAAAAATACCGGGCGACAACAGGCCATTTATGACAAATGGCTGGGTCCTATGGAAAACAACGGGGTGACCTGGAAGAAATTGGGGATGGCGGCCGCTTTTGTTTCGGCACTGCTGTTACTGATCCTCGGGATCATTATGATTTGGAACCGGACCCTCAGCCGAGAGGTCGCACGGCGCTCCCGGGAACAGCAACTGCAGCAGCAACAGCTAATTCAGGCAGATAAGATGGCCTCGTTGGGTATTCTCGTTTCCGGAGTGGCCCACGAGATCAACAACCCCAGCAGCCTGTTACTGCTTAACCTGCCGATACTGAAGGATGTTTATCAGGACGCCGAAGAGATCCTGGAAGCCCATTACCGGTCTCACGGTGATTTTCTTCTCGGCGGCCTGGAATACAGCCGAATGCGTGATGCCATTCCGTCAATGCTGGATGATATGCTGACCGGTACCGACAGGATCCGTCGAATTGTTGATGATCTCAGAGATTTTGCCCGCCAGGAACCGGCCGAACTGAGTGGAACGGTCGACCTTAACGATGTCGTCGCCACGGCCATTCGTCTGGTCGACAATACCATTTCCAAGTCCACCCATCACTTTACGGTGAACTACGCCGACAAACTGCCGTGTTTTGAAGGTAATGCCCAGCGCATAGAGCAGGTGGTGATCAATTTGATCATCAATGCCTGTCAGGCGCTCGACAGTCCTGCCCGTGGTATTTCAGTCCGTACTATCTATCAGGGCCATCAAAACATGCTGAAATTAGAAGTTTGCGACCAAGGACACGGAATTGCTCCCGAGCACTTGCCGCACCTGAGCGATCCGTTTTTCACCACCAAACGAGAACAAGGTGGGACCGGTCTTGGGCTATCGGTCTCGTCAAGCATTATTAAGGAACATGGTGGTACCCTAGCCTATGACTCTACCCCGAAGCATGGAACTTGTGCGACACTTTCGCTGCCCGCCATTAAAGGAACCACATCTTAATGAATACTAATCACTATCCCACTTTTGGCGTGTTGCTGGTTGATGATGAAGCTGCCTTCCTGCGCAGCCTCAGCCTTGTTCTGGAACGGCGGGGAGGAATTAACCATATTTTCCAGTGTGAGGATAGCCGTGACGTAATGGGAATTCTCGCCAAGGAAAATATTGGACTGGTGCTGTTGGATCTGACCATGCCCAACCTCTCGGGCGAAGTTCTGTTGCAGAAAATCGTCGAAGAGTACCCGGAGATCGGGGTCATTATTATCAGCGGGTTAAACCAGCTGGAAACCGCAGTGAACTGTATCCGCCTCGGTGCTTACGACTATTTTGTCAAAACCACAGAAGAAGACCGATTGTACGAGGGGATCAAACGCGCCATTCAGATGCAGGAGATGCGGCTGGAAAATCAGGAGCTCCGCAGACGTTTTCTTACCGATACTTTAGAGCACCCTGAAGCCTTTTCGAAGATCATCACTGAAGATAAAGGCATGCGATCGGTCTTCCAGTATCTGGAGTCAGTCGCACCGAGCAGCCAGCCCGTCATGATCTGTGGTGAAAGCGGTGTCGGCAAAGAGCTGATCGCAGAGGCCATCCATACGCTGAGCAACCGTCAGGGACCACTGGTCAGCGTCAATGTGGCCGGGCTGGATGACAATGTGTTTGCCGATACCCTTTTTGGCCACCACCGCGGCGCGTTTACCGGTGCGGACACAGCCCGGGCAGGTCTCATAGAGCAGGCGGCGGGCGGCACCCTGTTTCTGGATGAAATCGGCGATTTGAGCCAAGCCTCACAAATTAAACTGTTGCGCCTGTTGCAGGAAAGAGAGTACTACCCCTTGGGCAGCGACCGGCCAAAACGGTTACGATCGCGGGTAGTCGTAGCGACGCATCAGGATCTGGCGCAAAAGAAAAAAGAGGGGAATTTCCGCAAAGATCTCTACTACCGACTAAAAACCCATGAAGTCGATATTCCTCCCCTACGCCAGCGCAACGCAGATATTCCGTTGTTGCTTGAACATTTTCTCAAAGAGGCGGCAGACGAGCTGGGTAAAAACAAACCCACCATTCCCAAAGAACTTCCGGTCTTACTCGCCAACTATGCATTTCCCGGTAACATACGGGAACTCCGGGCACTGGCATACGACGCAATGAGTTTACACCGCTCGCGGATGCTCTCTATGGACGTTTTTCGCCGTGTACTTGACCAATATGCCCCCCTACCGGATCCAGAGGCCAGCAACGAACATATACTCTTTAATCCGGACCGCCCTTTGCCTACCCTGCAAGAGGTCGGGGATCTTCTGATCAGTGAAGCTATGCACCGGGCACAGGGCAATCAGTCACTCGCCTCCAAACTGCTGGGAATATCACAGCCAGCATTAAGTAAGCGTCTCAAAAAAACAGCCATAGGGGGCGACCGGTAACAGACTCCCGCCAAACCCCTATAACCTAGCGAAAAGTTATAACCGCACCAATCTTGAATAAGCTACTGATTAAAAAGACATAAAAGGATTCCACATCAGCAGCTTATTCCTTTGGTTATACCCCTTTCTTGAAATCACCTTAACTAATTAACAATTTATTATATTAAAAACAATGATATACGAAATCATGTTAACTTGGCGTTAAAGTTGCATTATAAATTCCAAGGCAAAATGGGATATCTCCCGCTCAGCCATTTATTGAACACTCAAAACACAATAAATTATTGGAAGTAACACAACTTCAACCCGCTAAACGACGGACAAGGAAATAACATGGAACAAGCACAAGTTAAGCCTAGCGGCTTCTGGGGCAACCTCGCCCTGTGGAAAAAAATTCTGGTCGGTATGGTACTGGGCGTGATCGCAGGAAGCGTTCTCGGGCCTGATGCAGAACTACTCAAACCGATCGGCACCCTCTTTATTAACGCCATCAAAATGTTGATTGTACCTTTGGTTTTCTGCTCACTGGTGGTGGGTGTCACTTCAATGCAAGATACCCGGAAGATGGGGCGTATCGGCGTTAAAGCTATCGCCATTTACCTCGCAACGACTGCCGTCGCCATCAGTATTGGCCTTGGCATGGCAACGTTGCTGACACCGGGTGAAGGCTTGAATATGACAGCCTCTGCGGTAGCAAGCGAGGGGAAAGAAGCACCAACGTTAGTGCAAACCATTCTTAATCTGATCCCTAAAAACCCTGTAAGCGCACTGGCAGCCGGTAACATTTTACAAATCATCGTCTTTGCTCTTGGACTGGGTGTTGCCCTTAATTTATGCGGCGAGAAAGCACAACCTGCCGTACAGGTATTCGAAAGTCTGGCTGAAGCAATGTACAAGCTGACAGAATTAGTCATGAAGTTTGCACCTTACGGTATCTTTGGCCTGATGGCTTGGGTGGCCGGCAAGTACGGTCTGGATATTCTTCTGCCGTTGTTCAAGGTCATTGCCGTTGCCTATATCGCAAGCCTGATCCATGTACTGGTCTTCTACACCGGTGTGATCAAGTTCTTTGGCCGCCTGAACCCTGTCCCTTACTTGAAAGGGCTGGTGAACCCTGCCGCCGTCGCTTTTACTACCACAAGCAGCTCTGGCACACTGCCGGCAACCATTAAGTGCGCACGAGAAGAAATGGGCGTTTCGAAGGGGATCTCCAGTTTCGTATTGCCTCTTGGTGCAACCATCAACATGGACGGTACTGCCTTGTATCAGGGTGTGGCCGCACTTTTTGTCGCCCAAGCCTTCGGGATTGATCTTTCTTTTGCTGATTACCTGACGATTATCATGACTGCGACTCTCGCCTCTATTGGTACCGCCGGTGTACCCGGTGCCGGTCTGATCATGCTCTCGCTGGTATTAACTACCGTCGGTTTACCGATGGAAGGCCTGGCGATCATCGCCGGTATCGATCGGATCCTGGATATGGCGCGTACCAGTGTTAATGTCTGTGGCGATCTGATGGTGTCTGTACTGGTAGGCCGCAGCGAAGGTGAGCTGGATACCGAAGTTTATAACAGCACCAGCGCAGCTTATAACCGTACGAGTGAAGAGGCGGCATAAAGCTCTATTATTTAATTCTGTTACAGGCTTGCCTGTATAAACAGTAATACTGCAGCCCAAATATGCGCCTGACGATAACGTTCAGGCGCACTTTCTGCCCTACATTGATATCCAAACCATCTCAAGATCCAAAGTTCAGCGAGAAAGTCACTCACCTATAACCAAACAATATAAATAAACATTAAATCAGGGCTGTTGCGGATAACACTGCCATATTCATATTAATACCAATTAAATTAAATATCAGATACGCTGAGTCTGTTTTGGCAGCCTAAATACCTCAACGTCAGAAAAATCTGTGACCCCGCTCCAATATTCTGTTCGACGAAAAATTACAGCCGTTAAATTAACAATACAAAACAACTGAACAGTATTTTTAACAAACAATCCCACTATGCATTAAAAGCATTATCGCTTACTTTTTTGCATTTCACTTTGGAAAATAAAAGGACCATTGTGTCGGTGTCATCTCATTATCAATAAAGGTAAAGGCTATGCTCGATACTGCAAATAAGGTTCGTATTGAAGAAGATCTACTAGGTGAACTTGAAATTCCGGCATCTGCTTATTATGGGATCCACTCTCTTCGTGCCTATAAGAATTTTTCTATTTCATCGTCGAGAATTTCTGACGTTCCTGAGTTGGTTCGCGGTATGGTCTTTACCAAAAAAGCAGCCGCCAGAGCAAACATGGAACTAGGCACTATCCCTAGCGATGTTGGCAAGTACATTATTGAAGCCTGCGACTTGATCATCGACACCGGCAAGTGCATGGATCAGTTTATCTCTGATGTGTATCAAGGTGGTGCCGGTACCTCAGTAAACATGAATGCCAATGAGGTTATCGCCAATGTTGCGCTGGAACTAAAAGGCCACGAAAAGGGCGAGTACCACATCATTAATCCAAACGACCATGTCAACCGAAGCCAGTCGACCAACTGCGCCTATCCAACGGGGTTCCGTGTAGCCGTATACAATAGCATCATCAAAATGCTCGGTTCGGTTCAGTACCTGCAGACAGCCTTCGATGCAAAAAGCGAAGAATTCCAGGACATCCTGAAAATGGGCCGAACCCAACTTCAAGACGCAGTGCCAATGACTGTGGGTCAGGAGTTTCATGCTTTCAGCATCTTGCTAAAAGAAGAAATCAAAAACCTGAAGTATGCTGCCTCGCTGCTTCTGGAAGTGAACCTTGGTGCAACAGCTATCGGTACCGGACTTAACGCGGCTAAAGGTTATCAGGAGCTGGCAGTGAAATACCTTGCCGAAGCAACCGGGCTGGACTGTGTACCGTCTGAAGATCTCATTGAAGCCACTTCTGACTGTGGTGCCTATATCACCGTTCACGCTGCACTAAAACGTTTAGCAGTCAAACTGTCAAAAGTCTGTAATGACCTGCGCCTGCTTTCGTCCGGACCGCGTACGGGCTTAAACGAGCTAAACCTGCCTGAAATGCAGGCTGGCTCATCAATTATGCCTGCCAAGGTTAACCCGGTTATTCCTGAAGTGGTAAACCAGGTCTGCTTTAAAGTATTCGGCAACGATACCACGGTGACCTTTGCCGCTGAAGCCGGTCAGCTACAGCTCAATGTGATGGAACCGGTGATCGGCCAGGCTATTTTTGAATCCATTGAACTGCTGAACAATGCCTGTATCAACCTTGCCGATAAGTGCATCCGCGGGATCACCGTAAACAAAACGGTGTGCGAAGACTTCGTCTTTAACTCCATCGGTATCGTTACCTACCTGAACCCGTTTATTGGCCACCATGAGGGCGATATTGTCGGCAAGATTTGTGCTGAAACAGGTCGAAGTGTTAAAGACGTGGTATTGGAGCGCAAGCTACTAACAGAAGAACACCTGGACGAAATATTCTCCGTACATAACCTGATGCACCCAGAATACAAAGCAAAACTATATAATTAATATAATTTAAAAATAACACCAAAATAAAAGGGTTAGTTTCTAACCCTTTTATTTAACCGTATTAATCAGCCGCTCAACTCTTTTATCGGACTCACTTGACTTAACTCGTTCCATATAGCTTCACACGATGCATGCAGCTTAGAATAATAACGGTAAACATACAGGTCTAATGGAACCGGCTCCCTCTCTGTTAGTATTTTCAATTGCCCTGATGCTAACTCCTCTTTTATTGCATAATCAGGTAGCCAACTAATCCCCTTACCTTGCAACACTAAAGCCTTAATAAAATTGGTCATTGATGATGAACATATCGTATTTGGAGTAAGCTTGGCCTTGGCTCGATGAAGTGCTCTTCCCATATAGCTTTCAGGAGTATAATCCAGACATGGAACATCATCATTTTGTGCAAGATCAAAAATCGGAGTTCCATTTTCGTTCACCGCTGAGACACAGTATAAATAACTACGGCCAAGATATATTGAACGATATGGAGCAACTTGCAACCTATCTTCATAAAATGAGAATAAAAAGTCACACTTTCCGTCTATAAGTAATTCAACAGCGTCATCAACTTCATTGGCATCAACAGATAAACTTGTATTCAGTTTTGGGTTAAACAGGCATGAATGTAACTTGGGCAGCAAACTGATAGCAACGGAATGCGCAGAGCTTAACCGGACAGTATGCCGACCATGAAAAGAGCTTCCGGATAAACGGTTAACTTCTTCATCTATTTGATGAATAATGGATTGTGCCGTGGTTTTAAACTGCTTGCCGCACAGAGTCAGTTCGATAGGTGATTTGCTGCGATCAATCAAGACTAAACCTAATTCTGCCTCAAGCGATTTTATTCGTCGGCTAAATGCTGGTTGGGTAACATTGCGGACAGCTGCAGCATGGGAAAAATTTTGTAGTTCAGCAAGGGTAAGAAAATCTTGCAACCATTTTGTTTCTATATTTTTCATTTATTTTTCTCAATACTATTGATTTACGGCAGTCATCCTCCAAGAATAATCCATTATAAAAACAATCCATTACATACATAACTAAGGGCCACCAGTCAGTAAGAACTATAATCAATAAGTTATTAACACTTGTCTATTAAGTTGATCACAATTCTTACTTTTTACCTGATGCTTTTTAATAACCAGGCCTTTATTTTCTGCATTTCACAAGCGTGATAGATAGTCATATCATTCGCTGGTAATATTATTAATAAATAACATATTTATTATAGAAAAAAACGTAATGAGCAATACGCATACAAATAGATTCAATATTAACCATTCAATTCAAGTTAGAAACAAGTCAACATATTATTATAAGAAACTCGTATCCTAATAAATTAAAGGTCAATAAAATGAACTTAATCGTTAAATTATTGTGTGGAATATTAATAGGCATACTGATGGGTATGTTTGCACCAGATGTACTTATTCAAGGCCTGATTACCGTAAAGTATTTGGTCAGCCAGTTAATCAAATTTACCATCCCATTATTAATTCTCTTCTATGTTACCAGCGGTATAGCAAGCCTGCCAAAAAACTCCGGAAAATTACTCGGAAAGACCGTAGGTCTGGCGTATATGTCAACATTAGGTGCCGGTATTTTTGCATTCATGATCGCAAAGAGCCTGTTCCCTGTTTTACTTGATGGTGCTGGTCAACTGCCCGAGGCTAAAGCCTCTCTTGCGCCGTTTTTAGCCCTTCAGATCCCACCTGTGATGAATATAATGACGGCATTGACCATCGCCTTCATTTTTGGTCTCGGCATCTCCAGTATGGGTTCGGAACACCTGAAAAAAGTAAGCGATCAGGGCCGTGATATCATTGAGTTGTTTCTAAATAAAGTCATCATCCCGGCCCTGCCGTTTTATATCGCAGGCGTCTTTGCCGATATGACGGTAAAAGGCACGGTGTTTGCCACCCTGCAAACCTTTAGCCTGGTGTTAATTGCTGTCGTCGTCATGCACTGGGTTTGGTTGACCTTCCAGTTTGTCACTACAGGTATTGCCATACAGCAATCGCCGCTAAAGATCCTGCGCACCATGATGCCCGCTTACTTTACCGCTGTTGGTACTATGTCTTCTGCCGCGACCGTTCCGGTCACTTTGCAACAGACCAAACGCAATGGCGTATCAAGTTCAATTGCTAATTTCGTCGTGCCATTGTGTGCCAATATCCACATGTCAGGCTCGGTGATCAGTATCGCCAGTGTTGCGGTAGCCGTCATTCTTATGACCGGTGCAGGCCCTGTGCCCAGCTTGATCGAAGCCCTGCCGTTTATCGCCATGTTAGGTGTCACTATGGTTGCCGCCCCGGGTGCGCCTGGTGGTGCCGTCATGGCTTCTGTCGGCTTGCTTGGTTCAATGCTTGGCTTTACCGAAGAAATGATTGCGCTGCAAATTGTACTTCACCTGGCGCAAGACAGTTTTGGTACTGCCTGTAATGTGACCGGCGATGGCGTGATTGCCTTGTTGATAGACAAGATGTCTGGCGAGACAGCAGATAGTGAAGAAGGATTAGAGTTGGTAGAAGAAACAATCTAATCAGGCTGAATTTAATTTATTAGCTATCGCAATAAGAGTTGTTTCAAAACAACTCTTATTGCGGAGATAAACAGGATAGTTGTTAAATGTACGAAAATAATAAAACATTATATCTTCCTTATGCCGGTCCAACCCTGCTAGAAAATGCCCTGCTCAACAAGGGCAGTGCCTTTTCCCCGGAGGAGAGACAAAACTTCAGTCTGATGGGACTGCTGCCAGCAACAATCGAATCTATTAACGAGCAGGAAGAAAGAGCCTACAGCCAATATCAAACGTTCAGCGATGATATGGATAAGCACATCTACCTGCGCAACATTCAAGATACTAACGAGACCCTCTACTATCGTTTGATTGATAATCATATCGAAGAGATGATGCCAATCATTTATACCCCGACGGTGGGTGCTGCCTGCGAGAAATTTTCCAATATTTATCGTCGCGGCCGCGGTCTGTTCCTTGGCTATCCCGACAAAGGCAATATCGTTGATATATTAAACAACGCAGCCCGTCAGGATGTGAAAATTATCGTTATTACCGATGGCGAACGTATTCTTGGCCTTGGCGACCAAGGCATTGGCGGCATGGGGATCCCTATCGGTAAGCTGGCACTCTATACCGCTTGTGGTGGCATCAACCCTGCCAACACATTGCCAATTGTATTGGATGTCGGCACCAATAATACCCAACTTTTATCAGATCCTATGTATATGGGATGGCGCCACCCGCGTATTACCGGGCAGGAGTATTATGACTTTGTCGAAGAGTTCATTCAGGCTGTTAAGAGCCGCTGGCCAAATGCATTAATCCAGTTCGAAGATTTTGCTCAGAAAAATGCCATGCCTCTGCTCAACCGTTATAAAGATAAAGTTTGCTGTTTTAATGATGACATTCAGGGAACAGCCGCTGTTACCGTCGGCAGCTTACTTGCCGCCTGTAAGGCCGCCGGTTCAAAGCTTTCCGAACAACGCATTACCTTTGTCGGTGCAGGCTCGGCCGGATGCGGAATTGCTGAAGCCATTGTGGCACAGATGATCGCCGAAGGGCTAAGTGACAGTGCTGCACGCGAGCGTGTCTTTATGGTTGACCGCTGGGGGCTACTGACCGACGACATGCAGAACCTGCTCGACTTCCAACAAAAATTAGTCCAGAAAAGTGCCATCGTCACTCAATGGAATGAAACCGGTAATATCTCGCTATTGGATGTGATGCGCAATGCCAAGCCAACGGTTTTGATCGGCGTTTCGGGGGTTCCAGGTCTGTTCAGCCAAGAGGTGATCACTGAGATGCATGCCCATTGCAAGCGCCCGATTGTCTTGCCGTTGTCAAACCCCACCAGCCGTGTTGAGGGTATGCCGTCCGACATTATTCGCTGGACAGAAGGCGACGCGCTAATTGCTACCGGCAGTCCGTTTGATCCGGTTCTTTTTAATGACAAAACCTATCCAATCGCCCAGTGCAACAACAGTTATATTTTCCCCGGTATAGGTCTTGGTGTGCTGGCATCTGGTGCGACCCGTGTCACCGATGAAATGTTGATGGTGAGTAGCCGCGCTTTAGCCGAATGCTCCCCACTAGCTCGCCATGGAGAGGGGGCTCTGTTGCCGCCGCTGCAAGAGATCCAACAGGTTTCTCGCCATATTGCTATGGCTGTGGCCAAAAAAGCCGTTGAACAACATAAAGCACCGCAACGTACCGATGAACAGTTACTGGAAAAAATTGACAGTTTTTTCTGGAAACCTGAATACTTAAAATACAAAAGAACCGCACTGTAAAACATTCCGACTTTTTACCAATCTGATTAGTGCCCCCTCATTATTCAGATTGGTATTTTTTCGCCTGAAATATCTCACAAAAGCTGACAAAATGAACTGAAACATTCCGACTACTCAGCATCACAATCTATTCAATAAAAGCTTATCTAAACCTCATAAATCGGCCCGCCGAACGATGTCACCGGTGGTACTTCACCTTTAAATTTCTCAATATCTACATTACAGGTATTAGCACTGGTTGCCTGCGCCAGTTCTGATGACGCTATATCCTGCGTGAGCGTATTAGGATCGCCGTAAGTATCAATCGCCCCAACCTTTTCATTCAGTGGCCCATACCATGCACCTTCTTCGATACGCACCACACCAGGGGCGTAGCTATCAGTCAGTACGGCACCAGCCAATAGCTGGCCACGATCATTAAATACACGAACCAAATCGCCATCAATGATCCCCTTTGCTGCAGCATCTGCCGGATTAATATAAATAGGTTCGCGGCCCTGTACCGTATAAGTCTCGCGGAACTCATCAGATTCACACATCTGGGAATGCAAGCGCTTATCAGGGTGAGAAGACTGCAGCCAGAATGGGTGTTTATCCGAGCCCGGGCCACCATGAGATCGCTCACTCTTCTCGAACCACATTGGATGGCCCTGACACTGTTCATAACCAAAACGGTCGATTTTACGGCTAAATATTTCAATAAAACCCGATGGTGTACCTAATGCATTGATTTCCGGGTCTTCACGGAAGTCAGCATGACGAACCCAAGGTTTACCTCCGCCAAAATCAAGTACCCCTTTTTCCCAGAACACGTCAAACTCAGGCATATCAAAATTGCCTTTATTAGCGTTACGACAGTCGGTATAGAGTGAACGGACCCATTCCATTTCGTCCATACCACGAGTGTATTCTTTGTGGCGGCCGAAACGGCGGCTTAATTCTGTGAATATTTCGAAATCCGTTTTTGACTGAAACAATGGATCAACCAACTTGTGCATTGCAAGCAGGCCGCGACCACTGTATGAACCATAAACATCAATGTCATTACGTTCAAACTGGGTACAGGCAGGCAGAACAATATCAGAGAAACGGCAGGTCGCTGTCCAGGCAAAGTCAATGGTGACAATAGTTTGCAACTTCTGAAACGCTTTTTTCATTCGGTTACGATCCTGATGGTGATGCCATGGATTATTCCCGCTCACCACCATCATTTTGTACCCAGGCAGTATTACTTTTGAGCCGTTATGACGAATTTCTTTACCCGGTTCCAGCAGGCAATCCACCCACCGCGCGACAGGGATCGTACGGCTGTATCCCTTGAAGTCGTCATTATCCCATTTAGGCTTCTGGCCTTGGTCAACGTTACGAGGGAACCCCCCCGGCGCAGCAAAACCGGTCGAAGGCACACCAATCGAGCTGTAGTGATGACCGTAAGAGACCCCGCCACCAGGCAGACCAATCTGGCCAATCATTGCCGCTAGTACCGCCCCCATCCAGTAGGGCTGCTCACCATGTTGCTGACGTTGAATAGCCCAGCCAAATAGGATCTGAGTGCGTTCAGCCACTAGCATACGGGCAAATTCACGGATCTCATCAGCCGGTATACCACAAATTTCAGCGGCCCATTCAGGTGTTTTCGCGACGTTATCTTTACTCTCACCCAGCAGGTATGGGACAAAATCCTCAAAGCCTAAGCAGTAAGTCTTTATAAAATTCTTATCGTAAAGATCTTCTTTATATAAGGTATGCGCCAACGCCAGCATAAATGCGACGTCAGTCTGCGGGTTAATATAAAGATGCTTATTACCCAAATAGCGCTGAGTTTTATTTTTAGCCGGATCAATAGAAACAACGTTTATTTTGCCTTCCGCAACTTTCTCTTTCAGCAGTTCCAGGTAAGCAAATGATTCATGGGTTTCACAATTCCAGCCAACTTGCAGGTTCTTGTTTGGATCGCACGCCCATAAGATAATATTCTTACTGTTATCCAGGATTTCTGACCAGGATGTACCTTGTGCATACACTTCCGTTGAGCCAAGAACATAGGGAAGAATAGTCTGACCAGCCCCCGTCGAGTAGTCACCCACTTTGGTAATATAGTTACCATGCATACCCACTGCACGTTGCATATGACTGGTACAGCTGTGGAACTGGCCGGTCTGGCGCCAACCAGTCTGTCCGGCATGTAGTGCCCACGGGCCGTAATCTTTCTGTACCCGTTCCAGCTCCTGATAAAACAGATCCAAGGCTTCATCCCATGTCACCCGCACAAAGCGATTGTTACCCCGGGTTTCTCCACTGTATTTATGCTTTTTCAGCCAATCAAGACGAACCATCGGGTAACGAACCCGCGACGGATTATAAATAATTCCCTTGATCCCTTTGAGCATCTCGGTCGGATGCTTATCCAGCTCTAACGGTTTAATGTCAGCCACTTTGCCATTATAAATACGAGCCCGGAAAGCGCCCCAGTGCGAACCTGATACTTTCCAGATACCGCTAGCTTGATCACCAGCCGATTCTGTTGCGGCTTTAGCCGCTGACATTAACAAACCCGGCCCAATGACAGACGCTGCGCTTGTTGTGGCCAACCCTTTTAAAAATTTACGTCGACTCAGAGACATATTAAATCCCTCGCTTACTCTGTCACCTTAATGGCCTGCATCAGAAAAATCTGACGAGTGTTTTTGTAGGTATTTCAATACCAAGGCTTGACTGTCATTATCGAAGTTAACAAACGCTTGCATTCCGTCGTACATACCAGGCCAGGTATTGGCGTCAAAGTGATTTTCAGCCGGTTGGGTATGGCACACACTACAGTTGGTATTGTAAGCAGCTTTCGCTTCATTCCAGATGACTTGAACATCATCAATTAATGAATCTTTCGGCATCCAGAGCTTCACCGTTACACGCTGCCAAGGCAGCCCCGTCAGTTCGTCTTCTTTTTCTTCAAACTGTTCTACCAGGCTATCATTCTGGGCTGTCGCTTTACTCAACGCCGCGGATGCAATATTAAAACCAAAGTCTTCATTGATTACCCGCCCGAATCCTTTCATTTTGCGCCAACCGGATAGCTCGACCTGTATCGCCTTATCGGTGACGTCTGCAACCTTAATCGCAGAGGCAGGATTCAACAGACCGCCATCAACGGTTAACGCTTCGTCTTCATATATCGGCAAATGCCGTACACTGTAATAGGTCTCTCCGGCACTAAAGCTGGTACTGGAAGATTGCTGAACCAATTGGGAAATCATTCCACCGGAACTTTCCATATCGGCGGGTAGCTGGTGAGCAATGCCTTTATGGCAGTCAATACAGCTCTGATCACGCTCGGCGGCCTGCTTCATCTGTACATTGGCAAGGCTCGACATCTCTTCCCAATTCAAACTGTCATAATCGTGGCAATTCTTACATTCCAGCGATTTATTCGACGAAAACCGCTTCCACTCATGCTGTGCAAGCTCTAAACGTTTTTCCAGAAACTTTTCGCGAGTATTAATGGTGCCAAAAATAGAACCAAAAACTTCTTTGCTGGCTTGCATTTTACGTGCAATTTTATCTGTCCAGTTATGGGGAACATGGCAGTCAGGACAGGTCGCCCTGACCCCCGAACGATTCGACCAATGGACCGTTGATTGCAGCTCTTCGTAGACGTTGTCACGCATTTCGTGACAGCCGATACAAAATTTTTCGGTGTTGGTCATTTCCAGAGCCGTGTTGAATCCCCCCCAAAAAAAGACTCCGGCAATAAAACCGCCCAGGGTTAATACGCCCAAACTAATATGCACTGCAGGACGCCAAAAGGTAGCCCACAGCTTTTTAATCAAACTCATCATAATAACCTACCTGTTTTTATTGGCTGTGATTTTGATTTAGCCGTGACCAGGAGGGCCGAGAAAGAAGACCTGGATTGCCCAGATAACAAAACCGAAGCCACCAACTAATGCAATTGCAAGAATAGGGAACAGGCAGACGGCGATAAATAAGAAGGAGCCCCACTCATATTTTGCTCGTTCTTTTTTTTCTACTGCATCAGAGTTACTCATTGCTGACATCCTAGTTATGTTTACCCCTTCCAAAACTAAAAGGGCAGCCATTCCTGAAAGTATAGTTAAACGCCAGAATGGTATTTAAAAACTATCGTCGCAAAAATAAGAAAGGAGCCTTTCGGCTCCTTTCTCTAATACTAAACAAACAATCGCTTTTTTATAGTGATGCGCTGTACATTGTCTGATTCTGTTTATATAACTCTAAACGTTGCTCAAATTTTATAAAACGCTGGGTGTTTGTGTTTTCCAATTTGCCAATGGCCTCTTGCTCCGCCTTCACTGCCTCTTGGAATTCTCCGCATGCCGCATAGGCCGCTGCCAGATTATCATAGTCACCGGCATCTCCGGTTCCACTACGACTCAACACCTGCTTCGCCAATTTCAGAGCCCGCTGGCCATCACGTACGCGTTCATCATTACAGGTCGCATACAACCAAACTAAGTTACGTTTCGACTCCAAAGAACCACCGTTTGCGGCTTCATTGAACCATTTAATCGCATTTCCGCAGTCGACCTGTCCGGCAGCACCCGAGGCATAATAACCGCCCAGCTCAACCATTGCCGGTACTGAACCTTCCTCGGCCGCTTTTGTATACCACTCTACCGCCTGCGTAGGATCTTGGGGCAGTACCTGACCAGCTTTGAACAAGTCACCAATCATTGTTTTCACTTCCGGCATATCAACGGCAGCTTTTTGCAACCAGTACAAGCCTTTCAATGTATCTGACTTTAAGCCGTTAGAACCTTCAAGATATGCGCGTCCAAGAAACAACTGCATGTTTGTATCACCCTGCTCGGCTTCCAATTCAACATATTTAAGGGTAGAAAGCAGGTGATTGGTCGGCGAGGTCGTCACCGAAGCGGTGGCGGTAGAAATACTATACCCCGTAACGGCCAAGCCAAATACGGCACTGAGGGCGAATTTTTTCAGAGTCATAACAGCTTGCATAAATAGATCTCTTTCAAAAGGGCTAACTGGTGTTGAAATTGAATTTATATAAGCGGCGATTAAAAAACAACCCGAAAGATATAGGCAGATATGACTGACTTCGCCGACAAAACCCGTTATTTATTGCTTGGTCAAGATCTTATAGCAGATGAAAGTTTATCGTACATTCTTAATAATGAGAGGTAGATCTACCTTAGTATAGTTATGATGTCTCATGATAACTGAACTATTACTTAATAAGCTATCAACAAGCCCTAACCCTCGTGACAAAAAGCCGACAAACTCTCAAGTTGCATCGGCTTTGGTTTCATATGGTAGGAAATGATTAGAAAGCTTTGTAGTATTCCTCACCACCATGCACAAACTGATCTTCATGCGTAGATTCTTCATCTAAATCGATATCCAAATCAACCTGATTCGGGAGATCTGCTATAGCATTACACGCCAATACAACATCGTACGTTCCTTCAGGAACATATTTCATTGAATATTTATCATTGATGACCTTCGCAGTCTTCACTGGCGCATTTATAGAACCTAAATCACCATAACCGGAACCGTCTATGTGATAAAGATAGACATAAGCATTCTCTGAATTCTCGCATGTTGCTGGATCAACATCCCCGTAAATGATACCGGCCAGAGAATTATCAACTAGACTAAACCCTTCATTTTCCAAGTAATAAACATTTTCTCTTAACTGCAACATGCTCTTGAGGTCAAATGACATTGTATAAGTTGTTGGCACATCAATATTGATATTTAAACCATCAAAAGTCAGTTCATCAGCAATTTCCATCTTGTGTTTATCAACTAAGTTTCCAATATGACAATATGGCGTATCATAAAAATCGCCGTAGCTTCCTTGAAGAATAGAGAGCGACATACTGGTATATTCTCCAGCCGTAACCAACTGCTCTGTAAGCAACTGAACAATATCGATACCAGTCAAATCATGAAGATCTATCACTATAAACTTAGGATAGCCGTCACTATCAATAGGAATTTCGGAATCTGCTGGTATGCATTGCTGAGAATTATTATTAATACCTTCAGGATCATTCATACTTCTGGTTGTCCACTCTGTAACCGTTCCCGCTAAATCTGTTACGCTGATAGCATCAATTGCAATACAAGCCTGTAATTCATCTTGAGCTGGAACTTCTGTCGGCGGCACTACGACATCAACAGATATTGGCACCGGATCAGATCCAGCCCCCGGCTCTGTATCTGAGCTTGAAAGTGTTAAATCTAGTTCTGTATCTCCAGAAGAGCCACCGCATCCTGCCACCACAAACATGGTGAGCATAATTAATATTATTCTTTTCATGTCATCACCCCTACGACAATGTGAAAATAGTTATGTTGGATGGCCGAATCCAACACTAAAATTCTAGGAGTGAATCAACGCATAAATTATTTATCGAAGGTGTTATTAACTATTGAGAAAGGGATCTTACTCTCAAGACAGGCTTGCCCGAGTTATACTTACATCTCCTAAGCTTACGTTTAGCCATGAATAAAAAAGGCCAGTCGATCCGTTTAACGAAATCATACTGGCCTTGATTATTAATTACCCAGCTAACAGATAATCATTTTTTGTCGGTTGGAATTAGATAGGATCCAGCTCTAGTACTTCCTGAATATTACGTTCAGGTTTAGCCTCTTGACCAAATCCACGCAGACCCACCACATGTACGTGCTCGCGGTCTTTGAAGATCTTACGTACCAGCTTGTAGGTGGTGCCTTTTTCCGGACTGATATTCTCTGGCGCCGCAATCAATAACTGCATATCGAGACGATCGCACAACTCGAATAAGGTAGCGATTGATTTGCCATCCAGACGGGCCGCTTCATCAAGGAACAGCAGGCGACATGGAATGATATCTTTACCACGCAGACGACGTGATTCTTCTTCCCAGCTCTGTATTACCATCAGCAGGATTGCCTGACCGGTACCGATCGCTTCACCCGTTGACAATGCGCCCGATTCGGCTTGTAGCCAGCCGTCTGTACCGCGGTTAACTTCAATACTCAGTTCCAGGTAGCTGCGGTAATCCAATAGCTCTTCACCCATGATCTGTGGTGAGCGCTGGCCCATTTCGATATGCGGATTCAGACGCTGGAACAACTTAGCGATGGCTTCAGAGAACGTCAGACGGTTATTACCGAACAAATCCTGATGCTGATCTTGCTGTTCAGCCAGACCTGTCAGTAATGATTCGTGGGTATCCCGTACCTTCACGTTCAGTCGCACGCCATTAACCTGACCAAAGCCAATATTTTGCAGACCCTGGTTCAGCATACGAATGCGGTTCTGCTCGCGCTGGATTGTCTTGCGAATGATATTAGCGACAGAATCAGAGCTGATTGCCAGACGCTGTTCACGCGCGGTCAGTTCTTCCGTCAGGCGGGCCAGTTCCACTTCCATCTCTTCAATCGCTTCAACCGGATCATCGGTACGGATAATGTCATGACGGATCCGTTCGCGAAGATGCTGATACACTGCGATATAGAACAGTACTTTTCGCTCCGGACGAGACACATCTTCTGATGCACGTAATGCATCCCGCAGATCTTCGTTATTAGCAACAGCAAGACGCAGAGCACCCAGTGATTTATCTGACAGCGAACGCAGTTCATCGGCAGACATGTACGCCATTTCACGGCGGTGCAAGCGGCGTTCAACATCACTTTCGCGCGCCAGGCGCAATACTGCGCACCAGCCTGCTTTGGCATTCACCACCAGCTTGCGGATATCCTGGTAATCTTTACCGACTTTGCGCAGACGCTTGATCAAGCCTTTCATTTCAAGCTCGATGGATGTGATTGCTTTTTCCAACAGGCTTCGACGAGCACGTGAGCTATGCAGGCGCTCATTGAGTTCATCGCGACGTACACGCGCCCGCTCTTCTGCTTCGAGATCGGCACGCACACCCAGTTCCAGCAGTTCACGTTCAAATTCCTGAACGGTTTCCTGTTTTGCCTGATGCGAACTCTTCAGTGATGCAAATAGCTGGTTGTACTGGTTCATCTGAGCACGCGCTTGTTTCAGGCTTTCACGGCAGCGGGTACGTTCACGCTCTGCGGCAACCAATTTCGCCTTCAGCTGCTCATTCAGCTCTGAGCTCTTATTGAGCAACTCAACAGAATCGGCATAACCGAAGTGGTGACGACGCTCTACCAAATCAGCAACCGCAAACATCTGGGTTTTCAGTCGTTGAAGTGTGCTGTCCGCTTCAACATAATTTGCTTGCAGGGCATCAAATTGCTCAGGATCGGCATCAAGGGCAGAGATCAGACCTTCAAGCTCAGTAATGGCCTTACCATGACGATCAAGGTAATTACGCGCTTCATCAAGGTATGATAACTGTTGCTCAACGTCGGCGAAACGTTCGGCTAAGGTCTCATCTTCCAGCAGGTTAACGACCGGATTCAGTTTACCCAATAAGGCTAAACCTTCACGTGCCGCGGCAAGTTGGCTACGTTGCTGCAACTCTTTGGCATCGACATCGGTCAGTTGACGTACCGCCTGATTACGCTGGTCACGAGCGACTTTCAGCTGAGCTTCAGGATCGGCATTGAAGGCCACGCCCATATGGATTGCTACAAAGCTATTGAAGCTCTGGTACAGACGTTGCAGTTTCTGCGAATCAAATGCGGCTTTTGCATGATTTTCAACAACGTGATCACGTTCGTCACGCAGCTGTTCCAGACGTTGCTCTCGAGCTGCACGACCAAACAACGGGACTTTAGGAAAACGCGAATAACGTAACTGGCGATCATTAAGATGAACACATACCGCGCCGTCCAACTCGTCGACATCAAAACCACTGTCATCAAATGAATCAACATCACCTTCGATGATATACAAATCATCCGGGCAATCATCCAGGGCGCTCAATTTCTCTTTGATGCCTTTCAGATCGGGAACGACGATGGCGTGACGGGACGGGCCATACATAGCACTGAAATACGGCGCATCGGCCAGAGTAATATCATCATAGATTTCTGAAAGCAGGCTGCCACCTAAGCTCTCAGCCAATCCGCTCAGACGTGAATCATCACTGCCACCCGGCAGAGCAAGGCGCTCAATACTCTCTTCAAGCTGCTGCTTACGCGCGGCCAGCTGGTCACGGTTTGCTGATGCTGTACGCTCTTTATCCAGCGTCGCCTGCATAGCGTTCATCACAGCCTGGCTATCGAACAACTCTAATTCAGACTGTTCCGCCAGCTTTTCTAACGCGTCAGATGCGCTGATCCATGCCGGGGCCTCGGCTTCCAGCGTTTTGATCTGGGTAGCCAATGTTTGCTCATGACGGCGCAGATCGCTGCGTTGTTCAACCAGCAGATCTTGTTCTTGCTCCAGGCTTTCCAGTGACGCTTCGTGACGTGCCTGCTCTTCAGCCAGCGCCAGTTCACTGTCAATCGCCGTGGCAAAACGCTTACTGTAAGTTGCAGCCAGCTCTGTTGCCTGGCGCTGATTGCGAACACTACGGTCAAGATCGCGATACTGTGCTTTGAGCTGCTCTCCACGTTCAGCAACGTTACGAAGCTGACGGGTACGGTCAATCAGTTCACGTGCTTTGCTACCCGCCGTCGTACGATCAGTCACACCGGCGATCGTGGTTACAATCTGCAGGCCTTTATCAAACTGCTGCGCTGCTGCTGATGACATATCCAGCTTATGTTTCAACGCCAGTAATGCGGTTGTTTGTAATTCTTGCTGCTGCTTCAGTTGAGAAAGCACTGCGGGTGCGTTGTCAGCAAGCAGCTCATCATCACCAGACAGCTGACGGGCTTTTTCAAGCGCCTTAACAGCCTGCTGATACTGCAGTGCCCGTGTCTGCTGCATATCCAGCGCTTGCTGATAATCAGCCAGCTGGGTTTTCAGGCTATCAACTTCTTCTTCCGTCAGCTGAGCCTGTTCTTCCGTCATCGCAAGTTGTTCGGCGGCTTCTTCCACCACCATCACTTGCTCTTCAAGACGTTCTGTCAGCTCTTCCAGATCGTCTTTATAGCGCTCGATTTTTTCTTGCTGACGAACGGCGGTTTGTACGAGTTGCAGATGATCTGAAGCCGCCTGATGATCCTGCTCCAGTGCCCCTTCGCGCTCTGTCAGCTCATCAAGTTCGCCGGTCATATTGATCAGCGATTGTTGCTGATCGCCTAAAATCTGGCGTGAACCTAATAGTTCGCCACGCAAACTAAGCGTTTTTTCCAGCTTCTGACGACGCTCATTGGCATGGCGCATATAATCCGCTGCCACGTAATTGGTCGCTTCGGTGATCAGGTGCTTAAACAGGTCACGGTCGCTTTGTGTCAGCTTAATCGCTTCCAGCGTCATACGGTTTTCACGCAAGGCCGCTTCCATATCCTGAAAGGCTTTCTTAACACCGGTATTTTGTGGCAACAGGTAGTCACGTAGGGAACGGGTAATGGCACTGGAAATCCCCCCGTAAAGTGACGCTTCAATCAAACGGTAGAACTTAGAGCGATCCTGGCTGTTACGCAGTTTCTTCGGCAATACACCGAATTCAAACATTTGGACATGGTAATCGGTTACCGAGCTAAATGCTTTGAACTGCACCCCCTCATATTCGCTAACGATTTCTTTTACTTCGTTAATTTGACGAACACGCGCCTGGTTTTCAGACAAGGTCTCAACCAACAACTCGGTTGGCTTGATATGTGAGGGTAAGCCTTGAATGATAAACGGCTTAATATCGACTTTTTTGTCTCGACCCGCCACTTGTTGCAATTTTACTGCAAAAACAATGCGCTGCTTTTTCGAGTTAACCACATCAAGGGCCGCATAACATGCGCCGGGTTTCAATTTACCGTGCAGGCCTTTATCACGCGAGGCATTCGAACTGCCAGCTTCCGTGGTATTACGGAAGTGAAGCAGGCTTTGATCAGGGATCAGGGTGGTAATAAAAGCGGCCATGGTGGTGGACTTACCCGCACCATTACCACCGGATAACGTGGTTACCAGATTATCAATGTCAAAAGTACGGGCAAAAAAACCATTCCAGTTGACCATTGTGAGTGATTGATACTTACCGCGTTCCATTAGGCTTCGCCCTCCAGTCCTGCGTACTCAGTTTCTAATTCTTGTTGCTCTTTGCCATCGAGCAGGCTTGACTGGCTAGGCTCTTGCTGATGAACAACGGCTTCACCATCACGGATCAGACGCAGCTGAGCTTCACGGACATCATCCCCGGTACGTACATCAGCACCAAAGCGGAATACTGCTTCGCTGATCCGGAATTTACCATTTTCGCCGACAGGGATTATCATACCGATTCGACGAAGACGACGAAGTGAGGTTTTCACTTTGTCGTACAGTTTTTCACGATCTAAGTCTGAACCACTCGCCCGGTTAGTCACCAGCTTCATCAGCTTGTTCTCATCAGCCAGTGCCAGTAATTCTTCGAACATCTCCTGATTGGTGAAAATCCCTTCATGGGCCAGACGCTCAGGGCTAAGGTAAAGGAAACACAACACTTTACCCACCAGCATGTCAATTTCAGACAGAACCGAGCGGCTGATCAGTGACGTTGAACGCGGGCGAAGATATAAGAAACCTTCCGGCGCGCGTACCAGTTCCGCATTATAGCGGCGGTAGAACATACCCAGCTCTTGTTCAAATTCAATCAACAAAGCATGGTTGTCTAAATCTTCGCTGGAAATATGGCGTCCAGAACGAAGTGCATTATCCAGCGCCGGAAAAAGTGGGTTAGCAATTGCTTTTGCCAACTTTTCAGGCATGAATTCTTCAATATTTATCGATGACATTGGCTTGTACCTTGGCTCCGTATTCATTAATCGCTTCCCAATCAGGCTGAATCGCATTGAAATCCGATTCTGAGTAACCGAGTCGTACTGCCTGATCAACCACAATTCGCGCTAAATCAAAATGTTGCGCGTATGGGTGTTGAGCCAAATAATCTTTCAGAAGCAGGCTCAAATTAATGGCTGCACCTGTCTCTTTATGGGCTTGTAGCATCTCGGCAACCTGCCCAGCAAGCTGATCATTGACGAGGCTGAGTTCTTCAAATTCCATCTCTTCCGGCACGATACCGGTGACTTCATCATCACGTAATATCAAGGATTCATCACGCATATCCAGTAAGCGATCGGCATCGGCATAGGTCAGTAACCACGGATCATCGAAATAGTCGGTCACAGACTGGCGTAAGCGTTGACTGAAGGCCCGGTTTTTATCCATATCAATCGCGGTTCGAATGAACTTATGCACATGACGGTCATAACCAATCCACAAATCAATAGCTTGCTGGCCCCAGTTAATGATGCGATCTAGCTTCATCTGCAGAATGAAGATCATTCCATCAATGAAATCTAACTCCGGGTTACCCTGCACTTCTTCCTGGATTGCCAGTAACTGACTCTGCAATTGATCGCCTGCAGCCTGCAAAGTATCTTGCAGTTCTCGCAGCGTACTGGACGTTTCATTCAGCAGGCTTTCACAACTGGTAATCGCCGCACGCCAGTCCTGATTCAACAGCTCAGCAATATCCGTTTTCACTTGTTGCTGTTGTTCATCCATGGTGCGCTGGTTTAAATCGATTCGGTCGAAAATTTCAGCGACCGAATACTTCAGTACCGCGAAAACGTCCTGACGCCAATGTTTTTCATCGCCGCCCTCTTTTGCTGCCTGAGCCGCTTTGTTAATTTCATTGGCCACCATCGCTAACTGAATCGACAGTTTCAGCGTCGAATATTCACGCTGGCGGATGTAGTAATCGGTAATGCCCAAGGCAAGCGGACTCAGACGGTAAATACTTACACCGTCGGTTACGTCACTGGTAAAACGCGTAATCAAGCGCTGACGGACCAGTTCATTTATGGCGTTATTGGCACGAAAGGCCAGGGTTTCATTCGACTGATCGAACATATCGCTCACGATGCGGAACGCATCAACCAGTTCGCTTTCCCCTAATTCTTCATCAAAGCGATCGCCGCTTAAGACCGCAATCGCCAACAAGAACGCCAGCCGCTCAGTTGGCAGGTTAAGCGAAAAATCATGTTGCTTAACCCAGTTAACCAACTCGGGAACGGTCTGGGATACTTCACTCATCCGTTGTCCTTATTGCTGTCATATCATTTTCTTAATAAGGCTTCTGGGCATACACGTGAATGTAGCGGCCAAGAGACAAATAGGGTTCCTGACGACAAAGCCGTTGCTCCATCTCAAGAACTTGTTCAAAACTGTAATCACCGATCATATGGTTTTGCATATAGTCGTGAAAGGTACGTACGCCCGTTTTGCCTAAAATCGCTAACCCTGATTTTTCCAGGCAACTATACACCTCTTCAGGTTTGATACCTTGTTGTGGCTGTAATTTAAAACGCTTACGGTGAGGCATGCCTTCTTCGATATGCGTCAAATTGCCACAAACAAGATTTTTAAACAGCAAGCCGTTGTAGTTATAAAACATGACTGAGATAATTCCGCCAGGTTTTACTTGCTCAAGTAGCGTCTCAAGCGCAGCCATTGGCTCAGCCAACCATTCCATGACGGCATGAAATAGCACCAGGTCAACAGGGTGTTCAAGATGCTCGCCAATCTGTTGCACCGGACAATGAACCAGACGATATTGCTCAAGCAGATCCTTTTTAGCAATTTCTTGCTCTGCTAATTTCAACATTTCACCAGAAAGATCACATAAAGTAACGTGATGACCTCGCTGGGCAATTTTTTGTGACAATTGGCCAATCCCACCGCCGGCATCCAAGATACGTAACGGTGTGGCTTCATTGAGCACAGTAAGAATCTGCTCTATGTCTTGCCAGACGACTGTCTGGCGGATCTGCCCTTTGGCAGTTCCATAAATGTTTTTCGCAAATTTTTGCGATAAATCATCAAAATTTCGATCTTCAATCACGTCAGCTTTACGTTATGATGGCGACTCTAAAAATGAGGCTTATTTTCTCACAAGCGTTAAAGGAATAAAGGCTTGTGATGCTTTTTCAAGCTCAACTGCTGAAATTTCGGACTACATTGCATGTTTGAACTAAAAAAAATGATATCTGCTTTACTCATGCCCTTACCCGCGATGCTCATTCTCGGGTTCATCGGGCTATTGGTGTTATGGTTTACCCGACGAAAAGGTCTCGCATCATGTTTTATTGCTTTTGCTTTTTTGGGCATCTTCCTCGTCTCCTTCCAGCCGGTTGCAACCAGCCTGCTAAGGCCGCTGGAGCGTGAGCATCACCCATTTGTTCCGTCTTCAACCCCCGTCAACTACGTTATGGTGCTGGGTAGTGGCCATGTTATCGATAAGGCGATGCCGATCACCTCGGAACTTTCCCGCACGGCCTTAATGCGCCTGGCCGAGGGAATACGGATCTATCGTTTATTCCCGGGGTCAAAACTGATCCTGTCGGGCTATGGCGGCGGTACCGGGATAAGTCAGGCTCGAATGATGGCGAAAGCCGCTCTCGCGTTAGGGGTCAACAAAACAGATATTTTACTGCTGGAAACCGCTCGTGATACCTGGGAAGAAGCCTTCCAGGCGGCATCTGTCGTCGGCAGCAAAAAACTGGTGCTTGTCACTTCTGCCAGCCATATGTCGCGAGCATTATACGAGTTTAAACAGGCGGGTTTGAACCCAACCCCAGCACCAACTAATTTCCTGGCAAGCAACAAGATAAAGCAACCTTGGATAAGGTACGCGCCTAAAGCGCAATATCTGGAGCAAACAGAACGTTACTGGCATGAAACCATGGGGCAATGGTGGCAACAGCTACGTAGTATGGCAACGGATACCAAAAAGACAGAATCTCGCAATCACGTCAATGACAACCCGGCAGAAATGTTACTGGGCGATGCAGAAATACAGACGCCTTAGCTCAACCTTTAAAGCAAAAGCTGCCTGCTCTTTCCACGATATAAATAAGAAGGCCATCCAATCGGATGGCCTTTTTGTCTGTCGTTTAACCGAGTAATGCCCTGACTTTTTCAAGGTCTTCCGGCGTATCGACACCTGCTGGCGGTGCATCAATAGCGACATCAACATGGATTTTTTCGCCGTACCAAAGCACACGAAGCTGCTCTAATGCTTCAATTTTTTCCAGTGCGCTTGGCTCCCAATTAATATAGGTGTTAATAAAACCGGCCCGGTACGCATAGATACCAATATGACGCATCAGGTTATGATGAATTTCTTGGGGGCGCTTGGCATAGTTATCACGATCCCAGGGGATCGATGCCCGGCTGAAATACAGCGCGTAGCCATCTTTATCCGTTACAACCTTCACTGCATTTGGGTTAAAGACTTCATCAGGCTGATCTATCTCAACGGCCAGTGTCGCCATTGGCGCACTGTTATTAGCAAGGTTATCAGCCACCTGACGAATGATCGTATCAGGGATCAATGGTTCATCACCTTGCACGTTAACCACGATGTGGTCGTCAGCCAGTTGATACTTCGCGACAACCTCAGCCAAACGCTCGGTACCGGACTCATGGTCGGCCCGGGTCAGACACACTTCGCCACCGAAGCCTTTCACCGCATCAACAATGCGCTGATCATCGGTTGCCACAATAACCTGCTCGGCACCGGCTTTGCTTGCTTGCTCATAAACCCACTGAATCATCGGCTTACCACCAATGTCAGCCAGTGGTTTGCCAGGCAGACGGGTCGACTGATAGCGAGCAGGAATGATAACCGTAAATGACATTATTTAACCTCGTCAGAACTTAGCGTACGGGCTTCTACTTCCAGCAGCACAGGAATGCCGTCCTTAATCGCATAAGCAAGACGATCGAACTTGCAAACCAGTTCACTCTTATCTTTATCGTAGTTCAATTTGCCCTTACACACTGGGCATGCCACGATTTCAAGCAGACGATGATCCATACTCTTCCTTTACCTCAATAATCCGGTTAATAATGGCCTGCGCATCAGATTCTGGCAGCACTGCATCTACAGGTAGATACCACCAATTTGATTGTGCGAAAGTGTGGCATTTCACCGCATCTTTCTCTGTCATTACTAAATGCAGCCCCTGCTGGGCCAATTGGTTTAATGCATTCTCTGAAAATGCCTGATGATCAGCAAAAGGCTGGCAATGAACAGGGTTCACTCCCAGCTCGTTCAATGTATTAAAGAAACGTGGCGGATGGCCAATTCCGGCCATTGCGACAATATCGTCGAGCTCTGTTACGGCGCAACGCGATCCGGTTTTCAGATTAATGAGCTGCGACGGCTTAAGTTGCATCGGCGCTTCGCCAGCCTGAGCCGGTCCACCATTACAAATCAGAAAATCAACGTCGGTTAATCTTGCGCAGGCTTCACGTAGCGGCCCCAACGGGATCAGCTGCTGATTACCAAAGCGGCGCTGACCATCAATGACGACGATTTCAATATCCCGTGCCAGGGCGTAATGCTGCAAACCATCATCAGTAATAATGACATCGACATCATATTCAAGCAGCATTTTGACCGCTTCAGCTCGTTTGGGCGAAACAGCAACAGGGACCCCTGTTCTGCGGCTGATTAATACCGGCTCATCTCCGGCAATGTCAGTTGCGGTCTCTTTATTTACCAAATACGGGTAATACGGTGCTTTTCCGCCATAACCACGGGAAACAACGCCAGGTTTGAAACCCTGAGCCTGTAATTGCTCCACGAGCCAGACAACAACCGGCGTCTTACCATTACCACCGGCGGTAATATTGCCCACCACAACAATGGGCAGTGGCGCGCGATATGATGCTTTCTGACCCGATTGATACTGCATACGGCGTCGCTGACCGATCAAACCAAACAGTTTGCTCAGCGGCCACAATAACGGCCACATCAACACAAATAATAGCAACAACAGCCCGCGAGGCTGACGCTGGAACCAGATTTTTTCAATAAGCGTAGCCATTAATCACCAAATTGAATGCGATGAAGTTGGGCGTAAGCACCATCACGTTCAATCAGTTCGGCATGTGTGCCACGTTCGATAATTTCACCGTCGTCAACCACCAGGATCTGGTCGGCATTTTCAATCGTCGACAGACGGTGGGCAATCACCAATACTGTACGATCTTTTTGCAGCTCATCCAGCGCCGACTGGATGGCACGCTCCGATTCGGTATCGAGAGCAGAAGTTGCCTCATCAAGGATCAGGACCGGTGCGTTACGCAGTAACGCACGTGCAATCGCTAAGCGCTGGCGCTGACCGCCAGAGAGACTGACACCATTTTCACCAATAACGGTATCAAGCCCTTTATCCATATCTTTGATGAAATCCATCGCGTAAGCCAGTTCAGCGGCCTTTTCAATATCAGCGCGGCTATACTTACCACCACTGGCATAGGCAATATTATTAGCGATGGTGTCGTTAAACAGATGAACATTTTGCGAGACAACCGCGACCTGATCACGCAGGTTTGACAGCTTGTAGTCACAGACATTGTGACCATCTAAACAAAGCTCGCCAGAATCAATGTCATAAAAACGGGTCAACAAGTTGGCAATAGTACTTTTACCGGAACCGGAACGCCCGACCAGAGCCAGTGTCTTACCTGCAGGAAGCGAGAAACTGACATTGCGTAATGCCGGTGTATCTTTGGTTGGATAGGTAAAGCTGATATTTTTCGCTTCAATATCACCTTTCGCGCGCTCAACCTGATACTGGCCGTTATCTTTTTCAGCATCCAGATCCATCAGCTCAAACAGGGTCTGACAGGCCGCCATACCGCGCTGGAACTGTGATGTGACGTTAGTAAGGGCTTTTAATGGACGCATTAAGCCAAACATAGCACCGAAAACCACCGCAAAAGTACCTGGCGTTAGCTCTGCCCGCATCGACTCTGAATTCGCTAAGACAAGAACAACAACCAGCGCACACGATGCAATAAGCTGAATGACCGGGTTGGCCGTCGCCTGAGCCGATACCAGCTTCATCGTCTGCTGGCGCATGCGATTGCTTACCGAATCGAAACGTGCACTCTCAACCTGTTGGCCACCATAACTTAATACTACTTTATGGCCCTTCAGCATTTGCTCGGCAGAGGATGTGACTGATCCCATCGCATCTTGCATATTTTTGGAAATTTTACGGAAACGCTTTGATACCACCCGAATGCTGATTGCGACAACAGGCGCAATAACCAGTAAAATAGCGGACAACTGCCAGCTGTTCCAGAACATCAGAGCCATCAAACCGATGATTGAAGCTCCTTCACGTACCATGCTCACTAATGCACTGCTGGTGGCGGCTGCTACTTGCTCTGAATCATAGGTAATGCGAGAGAGAAGTGCACCTGACGATTCTTTATCAAAGAAGCTGACAGGCATTTTCATAAAGTGATTGAACAACTGGCGACGTAAATTCATCACCACATTGCCGGAGACCCAGGAGAGGCAGTAAGTCGAAACAAAACCACTGATACCACGCAGGAACATTAATCCAACTAAATAAAATGGCATCATGGTCAGAAAATCTGACTCTATCTGATCGAAGCCACCAAAACTTTCATCAAGAAGCGGCTTTATCATCGAAAGCATCAGGGTATCACCCAAAGCATTAATGATAAGTGCAACGACCGCAACCGTTAAACCGGTCTTATAAATGCTGATATATGGCCAGAGTCGCTTATATGTATCCAAGGTGGATTTTTCTGTAGATTGCGTCATTAACATCAGTTTTTCTTAAAAACAATTCCGCCTATTCTACTCCTAACCGGCGAATGCACCAAATAAGTTACAGCATCTATGTTTAAGTCGGCTAATTTTCGAACAAGCATTAATCATTTGTATTTAATCGGAATAAAACAGGCGTCGATACCAGGTATCAGAAACATCTTGCCGATATCGCTGAACATCAAGTTCACCGTTATTGATTGTTATTGATACCTGCCCTGTTTCTGCAGTACTTAGCCAGGTTGTTCCTTTTGCTAGAAACCGCTGTTTTACCTCTTCGGATGGCAGCTGCCAGGGATTATGTTTTGCGACGGAAACCAATGCATAATCAGGAGACATACCCGCCAGCCAGGTATCCGTCGAGGACGTCGTACTGCCATGATGGGGAACAAACACAATATCGGGGTTGAGATCTGGCACCTGACGAGCCAGCAACAATTCAGATATTGCATCAATATCCCCGGTAAACAGCACTGTCGTCGGCATTGTTTGGCTAATTGCCTGATCGCTGACTTGGATCACACACGAATGCGGGTTGGCAGCACGCGATACCCTTTTCGGAGGCCAGAGCACGCTAAAGTCTAACCCTTCCCATTGCCACTGAGCGCCTTTTATACAGGAAAGAAAACCCTCTCGATAATCACTGCTTCGCTTCCAACCCGGTTGAAAGCGCTCTATCACTTGCCTTGCACCACCAGCGTGATCGCCATCAGCATGACTTAAAATAAGACCATCAAGCTGATAGACCCCCTTGTGACGCAATACAGGTTCTATGACGGCTGAAGCTATGCTGCCCTGCTCCCACCTTTCACCGGTATCATACAAGACAACCTTACCATTACGTTCGATCAGTATCGCAAGACCGTGCCCGACATCAAGCATCTCTATCTTCCAGTCCGGTACTGATAGTTCTGGCACTCCAGACTGAACAAATAGCTCGGCGCGCCAGGTGATAATAACCAGCATTACCGAAAGATGCAGCCACTTAAATAACCGCCATGGCAGAAACCATAACAGCAGCGATCCGACCATTGCCCCCCAGACATATGGCAACCATTGTGATGATACTGCCCACCAGGTTCCTGCTGATAAATCCGCTAGCCACATCACCGGGTAAAGCGTCAGATCGGCAAGTAGCCACAATAAATCCGACAGCCCCGGCCACCATAGAGTCGAGACAGCAGCTAACACCAGAGGTACCGTTAAGATGCTTACCCAGGGCACCGCAAAAAAATTAATAACCGGGGCAACAAGAGAAACCCCGCCAAACCACTGCCACTGTAGCGGCAGCATAAAAACCAGCAATGCGCATTGCAGCAGGGCCAGCACCTTCACTTTGCTCCACCACAAATCCCGTGTTTGTGCTGCCGATGGCCGAGCCCTCATACCGCTGATATTAGCCAGATATAGAATCATCACTGCTGCAAACGACATCCAAAAACCGGCGGCATACGATCCCAATGGGTTAAGCACTAAGCAACTTGCCAGGGCGATGATAAACACTTGCCAGCCCGCCCAGTGTGCCCGAAACCGGATTAACACCACGACAATGCTACTCATCAGCAAGGCGCGCTGAGTCGGTAAACTAAACCCCGCCAGCCACGCATAACCGAAGGCTGCCCATAAACCGCACCATAGCGGTAACCAAACTAAGTAATCGCGCTCTGGCAACAGCGCTTTCACTTTGCTTCCCAGCCCCCAGCCAAGCAGCATTGCCAGGCCGATATGCAAACCCGAGATAGCCATCAGATGTGCTAATCCACTGTCGCGCAAACGCGACCAATCTTGCTCACCTAAGGCATCCCGGACGCCAAAGCTCAGGGCTATCAGGAATGGCATATGGTGTTTATCCGCCAGTACGACCATTGCCCGATCAAAAACAAGCTGTCTCAGGGTTCGTGAACCATGGGCATGATCGCCGTTACGGACATCAGCCGGTATTAATTTATGGCCTGACTTAACAGTACCCCGGCCATGAAATCCATGCCCGATATAGTACTGCTCAGCATCAAATCCGGCACTGTTTAAACGCCCGTACGGGCGGCGCAATTGCACCTTGAGCTGCCAGGTTTCACCTTGTTTCAAATCAGGTGCTTGCGGCCAGTCAAGACGCACGTGCATAGGGTAGAAAGAGGGGGCGGGTTGCTTATTAAGCGATATAATAATGAAATCTATTTTAGAACTGGGGATCTTTTCATTTAAAAGGCTACTAACCTGGCCAACTATGGTAATATTTCCGCGCTGAATCGGTATTGTTTTTACCGCAGTTGAATAGCTAACTGCTGCCAAACTAGCCAAAAGAGCGCCAAAAGTGGCCCAGATCAACAAACGGGTTCGCGAATAATAAGAAACTATACCACTGATCATTATGGCTGTAACAAACCACAAGGACTCTGGAATAAAGAGCCACCAATGAAGTGATAAAAGCCCCAAAGCAATACCGAAAGCGACTTGATTCATCCCTGTATTGCCTTAGAGGCCATAACGTTTAAAACGGTGAGTTTTAAAACCATTACATTTCAGAACCTTTGTTTTTAATAACATATGTATAACGATGCCAAGACTATTTATTAAACGTTTCTTGCCCAGCCATGAGCTTATCAAGCGCCAGAAAGCGCTGAAGATATTTGGCAATGTACTGTATAACCCCAATTTATGGTGCCTGAACCGCCGCTCGGCATCGGGGGCTTTTGCTGTCGGTCTGTTTATGGCATTTGTTCCCTTGCCCAGTCAGATGATCATGGCTGCAGGGTTGGCCGTTCTTCTTGGTGTAAACCTTCCTTTGTCTGTCGCTTTGGTGTGGATCAGTAACCCAATTACTATGCCCGTACTTTTCTATTGCTCCTATAAAGTCGGGGCCTGGCTGATGAATACGCCCCATCAGCCATTTCACTTTGAACTGTCCTGGGAATTCCTGCTACACCAGATGAGCCAAATTGGTCCTCCATTCCTGTTGGGCTGCTTTGTCAGTAGTATGCTGTTCGCCCTGCTGGGTTACTTTGGTATCCGGGGCTTATGGCGCTATTCTGTCGTTCGAAGCTGGAACAAGCGTAAAACCCGCGATTAGTATAAACACTGGTATAAAACCGTATACAACAAACACTTCAGCCCCGTTATCCTGAAGTGAGAGTGGATTAACGCCAAGACTTTCAACCCTCAACGCACATTCACTATTCTCTTGGCACGACTCACATATTTCCCTTTCACAAAAAACGGAGCCAGAGGCTCCGTTTTAGATTCATTTACTGACACTCGCCGCTATTTGGCACTCAGCACCTGCGCCGGATGCAATGCACTGGCTCGTCTGGCCGGATACCAGGTAGCCAGTAAACTTAAGGCTATGGCCGTCGTGGTGACAATGGCAACATCCTGCATCGCCAGTTCGGTCGGTAAAAAATCGACAAAATAGATATCACCGGATAGAAATTGATGGCCAATCAGGGCTTCTAAACCTTGTATCAGGCGAGTCAGGTTTACCGCGACAAGTGAACCTATCGCCGAACCAATCAGGCTGCCGACGACACCCGATAAGATACCGTGCCAGATAAAAATCGCTTTCACTAAACCATCGCTTGCGCCCATCGTGCGTAAAATGGCGATATCCGGAGCGCGATCTTTCACCGCCATCATCAGAGTCGATACAATATTAAAGCAGGCAACACCAATCACCAGCACCATAACCAGGTACATAATGGTCCGTACCATCTGGATATCACGGTAAAGATAACCAAACTTTTGTGTCCAGCTTTTCAGGTAAACCGTAACCGGTAAGGTAAAGCCCACTTCTTTCACGATATATTGAGCATCCAGCACGTTATCGACATTGATCGAAATGCCTGACACCCCCTCGCCCATCGACAGATATTGCTGGGCATCGGTTAAAGGCACCAGGGCAAAATTATGATCAATCTGCCCCCCCAAGGCCAGCAGCCCTGCGACTTGAAGGCGAATACGATGCGGCGCTTTAAGCTTCAGTGCCGGATCAGAATTCGGGATCATCGCCGTGATCCAATCGCCAACATCGATATCTAATTTATCCGCGACACCCTGACCAACAATGATCTGTTTTTTTCCCGCAGAGAGCTGCTGCCAGGCATTATCTTTCACATATTGAGGCAGCGCGCTGATCTGAATTTCAGATTGCGGATCCACCCCTCGCACTTCCACGGCTTTTAAATTATTACCTTTTTCTAATAAAGCCGTGAACGATATATACGGTGCCGCCCCTGTTACTCTAGGATGCAACCTGACGGTTTCCAGTACCGATTGCCATTCTGCAAAAGGCGGTTGCACCGCTTCCAACTCACCATGAGGAATCACCGCCAGCACCCGATTTTGCAGCTCGCGCTCAAAACCGTTCATCGCAGATAATCCGATAATAATCACCGCAACGCCAACCGCAATGCCCAGGGTGGAAGAAATAGAGATAAACGACACCAGTCGGTTACGTTGTTTGGCACGACTAAAGCGGCTGCCGATATAAAGCGATAACGGTCGGAACATCAGGCTACCTCGACCTGAACTAACTCACCATCTTGCATGTGCATGCAGCGATCAAGCTTAGCGGCTAATTCATTATCATGGGTAACAACCAGAAAAGCCGTCCCCGACTCTTTATTGAGCTTACGCATCAGATCATAAATTTCTAATGCCGTTTTATGGTCCAGGTTACCGGTCGGTTCATCGGCCAGCACCACCGAGGGGTTATTGACTAATGCTCGGGCAAAAGCCACACGCTGGCGCTCCCCGCCACTTAATTCAGAGGGCCGGTGTTCATAACGGTGGCTCAAGCCGACCAAATCAAGAATATCTTTGGCTTTCGCTTCTGCTTTATCTGTTGCAATACCGGCGATCAAGAGAGGCATCGCAACATTTTCCATTGCGGTGAAATCAGACAGCAGATGGTGAAACTGATAAACAAATCCAAGTTCCTGATTACGGATCTTGGCCTGTTTATTGGCATTCATCGCATTCAGCTTCTGGCCTTTGAAAAACACATCCCCCGCGGTCGGTTCATCTAAGGCGCCAAGCAGGTGTAATAAAGTACTTTTGCCGGATCCCGAGGCACCCACAATCGCGACCAGTTCACCGGCATCAATAGCAAAACCGACGCTTTTCAATACTTCGGTTTCGATCTGAGCTTCACGGTATACTTTACGCAAACCATGACAAACTAATAACGAATTACTCATAACGCAATGCCTCAGCAGGACAAACAGATGCCGCTCGATAAGAAGGGAAAATGGTGGCTAATAAACTCAGAAAAATAGCCCCCAGAATAACAATAATGACTTGTACCGGTTCGACGACGACAGGCAATGAGCCTCCGACCATCAGCAATTGCACACCCAATACAGACAGGACGGTATTGAGGTTAAGTGACAATACTGTTCCTAACAGACCGCCACTAAGCGCACCGATAACACCGCTGCTTGCACCCTGAACCATAAACACCGCCAAGATCTGGCGACTCGTCATACCTTGGGTTTTTAAGATGGCGACTTCGGCTTGTTTTTCCATTACCACCATGATCAAAGCAGAGATAATATTAAAAGCAGCAACACCGATAATCAGGCCGAGCATTAAGCCCATCATGTTCTTTTCCATTTTGACCGCCTGAAACAACTCTCCACGCTGCTCACGCCAGTCAGACCATACCCAATCCTCAGGCATCGTCATTTTTGCCAGCTCAGTCACCGCAAAGGGATCATCTAAAAACAATCGCCAGCCTGACATCTGATCCGCTCCAAACCGGAGGAGTTTTCCGGCATCGGTAATATTGGTCAGGATCAGTTGCTTATCGACATCGGAACCAGTGTTAAATATCCCTTCCACGACAAAATTTCGCTGGCTGGGAATCCGCCCTAATGGCGTGTACTGACTGGCACTGGTTACCATCAGGCGAACCTTGTCACCGACCTTGGCTCCTAATTGAACGGCTAATGCCTTACCGATCACGACGCGGTAGCTGCCTGGTGTCAAGTTCTCTAACTTGCCCCGTGTCATATGAAATGCGACAGGCTCATAAAATTCCGGGTCAATCCCGATCAGATTACCTGCGGCTAATGATGAGGCACTTTGCAACACGGCCTCACCTCGGGTGATCGGCGTAACGCGTGTCACATGAGGTAATTGTTCCAGTGACGGCGGAGGCGTACTCGAAATAATCATGCGGCGATCGGTTGACGAGTCAGCTGGAGAAATAGGTTGAGAGATCACTGCCTGCGGCAACACCCCCAAGATGCGCTGCTTCAATTGCTGTTCGAAACCATTCATGACAGACAGTACGGTTACCAACGCTAATACGCCAATAGTAATGCCTGCCGTTGACATATAAGAGACAAAACGGCTGAAACGATCACCGGAACGACCGCGCAGATAACGCAGGCCGATAAAAAAAGATACTGGATGAAACATAGAATTGAGAAATCGTCCTTATGGGGATTAAAGCAAGAATACCTGTTGCAAACAGTGATTACCATTCAGTGGCGCAAAAGTAATGCAAAAACAGTGAGTAAAATCTGTCCGGTCAGTTCCGTTTACTTGCTCGAATGCGATACCTAAGTGATAATCGAAGAATAGTTAATTAATCATGAGTGTGACATGAATCAGGATGAGTATTTTTCAGTCAATACCGGGCTAACCATCAATGTCGAGCCACTCGACAGTGACGCACGTTTACCCGATGAACTTGAGTTTATTAAAGAAATTCCGCCTCTGTTTCGTGTCGCCAGTGAGTGCAGCAGCCTGGAAGAGAGCGCCGATCGCTCTCTCGCGGGATTTGGCAAAGATGAGAGTAAAGCCTTATTAGCGCATCTCGCTACACAAAACAGTAAAATCAACTTACTACTCTCTTTTGTTTTATCGCAGCAGGATGATCCTGCGCTTCGGTATATCACCGAAACTTTTGGGGCCAGTAAACTCACCTTCATCTCAGAAACGCCTTTTATTGGCGGCAACTCAGTTCGCGTTAAGCTATTTTTAGACCATCCTCCCGCAGCAATCTACTGCTATGCCGAGGTGAGCAACTGTGAAGCCAGAGATGACAAGTTTGAAGTGACGCTACGCTACAATCGATTACAGGAAGACGATCGGGATCTGCTGATCCGTGCTGCACTCAATATTCAACAAAAACTTCTGCGCCAACGCGCCCAACAGCGAACAGATGCATAATTAAGTCTCATGAAATCACTATCTATACTCTCTCTTCCCTTTCCGAGTAAAAAAGGGGATAAACGTTTCATTGGTAACTTATCAGGTGCCGCCCTGGCCCTGTCTGTCGCAGAACTGGCGCATACGCACCAGGGACCGGTACTGGTTGTTGTTCCTGACACTCAAACCGCACTGCGCCTGCAGCCAGAAGTCAGTCAGTTTACCGATATCGAAGTAAGTGTGTTCCCCGATTGGGAAACCTTGCCCTACGATAGTTTTTCACCGCATCAGGATATTATTTCTGACCGTTTGGCACGTCTTTATAAGCTACCGATTCAGCAAACGGGCATTATTCTGGTTCCTATCAGTACCTTATTGCAACGCTTGACGCCACGTGAATTTATTCACCAGCATGCCTTAATGGTCAGCAATGGTGACCGCCTGTCCCTTGATAAACTTCGCCTGCAGCTTGAAGCATCCGGCTACCGCCACGTCGATCAAGTAATGGAGCACGGTGAGTATGCGAGCCGGGGCTCATTGCTCGATCTGTTCCCAATGGGCAGCAATCACCCCTTCCGGATCGACTTTTTTGATGATGAAGTCGATTCTATTCGTCAGTTCGATCCGGAAAACCAGCGTTCAATTGGCGAAATCGACAATATTAACCTGCTGCCGGCACATGAATTTCCAACCAATGACATTGCCGTCGAGAGCTTCCGTATGCGCTGGCGTGAGCGCTTTGAAGCACGACGTGAACCCGAGTCGATTTATCAGCAAGTCAGTAAACGAACCTGGCCGGCGGGTATCGAATACTGGCAACCGCTGTTTTTTGACCAGACAGAGACCCTGTTTGATTACTTGCCGGAACCCACGCTGCTCGTCACGTTAGGCGATCTGGAAACATCGGTTGATCATTTCCTCGCGGATGCAGAATACCGCTATGATCAGCGCCGTATTGATCCGCTACGCCCACTATTAGCCCCCCCTGAATTGTGGTTAACCAAAGACGAAATGTTCATCGGCTTTAAGGGGTTGCCTCAGGTACGTATTCGCCAGGACAAAGAACCGGAAAAAGCCGGCCGTTATAACCCGAGCCTGAACCCCGTTCCCGCACTGACTATTAACCACCAGCTGAAAGAGCCTCTGGCAGAGCTGCGGCGCTTCTCTGAACAGTTTGATGGCAAGATTATTTTCTCGGTCGCTTCTGAAGGCCGGCGCGAAGCCTTACTTGATCTGCTGGCGCGCATTAAACTGCGCCCGATAGTATCCACCAGCCTGGAAGATGCCATTAATGCGCCCTCCAAGTTTGCCTTGGTGATCGGTGCGGCAGAACAAGGGTTCATTCTTGGTTCGCCGTCACTGGCCTTTATCTGCGAAAGCGATCTGCTTGGCGAACGGGTAATCCAGCGCCGACGCCGGGAAGAGAAAAAGAGCGTCAATGCCGATATTATTATTCGCAACCTGGCAGAGTTGCAGATCGGGCAGCCCGTCGTCCATATTGACCATGGTATTGGCCGCTATCAGGGTCTACAGACACTGGAAGCGGGTGGCATAAAAACGGAGTACGTCACTCTGGAATATCAGGGCGGCGCAAAGCTTTATGTGCCAGTTGCATCACTGCATTTGATCAGCCGGTACTCTGGTGGCTCCGACGACAGTGCGCCGATCCATAAACTAGGCGGTGAAGCCTGGATCAAAGCACGTAAGAAAGCGGCGGAAAAAGTCCGTGATGTGGCAGCAGAACTGTTAGATGTTTATGCTAAACGGGAACTGAAACCTGGCTTTAAATTCAAGCTTAACCGCGAAAGCTATGCCGATTTCAGCACCGGCTTCCCATTTGAAGAAACCCATGATCAGGCTCTGGCGATCAACGCCGTGCTGTCGGATATGTGTCAGGCTAAAGCGATGGACCGTCTGGTCTGTGGGGATGTTGGTTTTGGTAAAACAGAAGTGGCCATGCGTGCGGCTTTTGTTGCAATCGACAACAACAAGCAGGTGACCGTGTTAGTTCCAACCACTCTGCTGGCCCAGCAACATTTTGAAAATTTCCGCGACCGTTTTGCCAATACTCCGGTTCGTGTCGAAGTACTTTCGCGTTTCAAAACAGCGAAAGAGCAGAAGCAAATTCTGGCGGATGTGGCCGAAGGCAAGATCGACATCCTAATTGGTACTCATAAACTGCTGAATTCATCGGTTCACTATTACGATCTAGGCCTGTTAATCGTCGATGAAGAGCACCGTTTTGGGGTCCGCCAGAAGGAGAAAATCAAGGCCATTCGTGCCGATATCGATATTCTGACCTTAACGGCAACCCCGATCCCTCGTACCCTGAATATGGCAATGAGCGGCATGCGTGATTTATCTATCATCGCAACACCGCCAGCACGCCGCTTAGCCATTAAAACCTTTGTCAGGGAAACTGAAGATGCCATTGTGCGTGAGGCAGTACTGCGTGAAATCATGCGTGGTGGTCAGGTTTACTTCCTCCACAACGAAGTTGATACGATAGAAAAAACGACTGAAGAACTTGCAAAGCTGATTCCCGAAGCGCGAGTTACCTTTGCCCATGGCCAGATGCGCGAACGCGAACTGGAAAGGATCATGGGTGACTTCTACCATCAGCGTTTCAACTTGCTGGTGTGCACCACCATCATAGAAACCGGTATCGATGTTCCGACGGCCAATACCATTATTATCAACCGCGCTGATCACCTTGGTTTAGCCCAGTTACACCAGCTTCGAGGACGTGTAGGCCGCTCGCACCACCAGGCATACGCCTATTTGCTGACACCGCACCCGAAACGGATGACCAAAGATGCAGTGAAACGACTGGAAGCCATTGCCTCGCTGGAAGATTTGGGAGCCGGCTTTACTCTTGCCACCCACGACCTAGAAATTCGTGGGGCCGGAGAGTTACTGGGTGATGAACAGAGTGGTCAGATCCAATCGGTCGGCTTTACCCTGTTCATGGAAATGCTGGAACAGGCTGTCGAAGCCCTCAAAGAAGGTAAGGAACCTTCGCTCGATGATCTACTGCGCGAGCAGACAGAAGTCGAACTGCGGCTACCAGCGTTGTTACCAGATGACTATATCCCGGATATCAACACCCGCTTATCGCTTTATAAACGTATCGCCAGTGCCGATAACGAAAACGGCTTGAATGAACTGAAAGTCGAGTTGATCGACCGCTTTGGTTTGCTGCCGGATGCAACGACCAATCTGCTCACTATTAATAAGATCAAGCTGAAAGCAGCAGGAATTGGCGTGCGCCGCATTGAAGCCGGTGAGAAAGGCGGCTACTTTGAATTTAGCCATAATGCCTCAATCAATCCGGGGTTCTTAGTCAATCTGTTACAATCACAGCCCCAGCATTATCGCATGGAAGGGCCGACTAAACTCAAGATCATGGCTCCTATGGCTGAGCGTAAAGGCCGAATTAAATTTGTTGACGGACTTTTAACAAAGCTGTCAGAAAACACTTTATAATCAATAGTAATTGCATTAAGTAACCAGAAGTTTGGTTGCTTAATCTCAGATTGGTATATTGCACAACAGTGCGGAGTATTATCTTGAAAAAACTGGTTTATATACTGCTTTTAGTCGTGAGCTGGCCGACATTTGCAGCAAGAGAGTTCGATGTCGAAATCATTCTGTTTAAGCGTAATATCAATCCGGATCAAGTCAGTGAATCCTGGCCGGATCAGCTAAAACCTCTTGATATGCGCGGAACGATGATGTTTGGCAATAGTGACGCTCTGGCAACAAAAGGGGTTAGCTTGCTCCCTCCGGATCAGTATCAGCTGACCAATCAATATCAAAAACTGCAGAATCACGCCGGCTTTACCCCGCTGGCACATGTGGCATGGCGCCAGGGCGATGAGGGCAAAGGGGCCGCACCTAAGTTTCATCTGGTTTCAGGTAAAGATTTTTCTGACCGTTATTTAGCTGACGGAACATCGAAAGCTGAATTACGCCGCCGTCAGCTATCAGCGCCGGACAGCACTCATGATGCTAAGCTGGGATCTGATATTGTGATTACAATCGGTCAGGAGGCTGAGGATACTGATTTCGACGCCGATGCTGCCGGCAGTAAAGCGCCACTGTATCAGCTCGAAGGCAGCATTCAGGTCTATGTCCAGCATTACCTCTTTGCTGATGTCAATCTGGATCTGCGTGAGCCCGGTCGTCGTGAAGTGATCGTGGGAACAGAACCACTTGAAAGCGATAGTATCGAAACTGAAACAGAAGCAGAAACTGAAAGTAACGTGCAGGTTGGCCACCTGCAGGAAGTAAAGAAAAAAGTAGAAGTGGAAGAATTTCTTAAATCTTACCGCTTATCTCAACAACAGCGTATGCGCAGCGGCGAAACCCACTATCTGGATCACCCGCTGATGGGGATGATCATCCAGGTACGTCGTGTCGGCGAATAGTGTCCCTACAGCTACTGGCCCTCGCAATTGCGAGGGTTTTTATTATAACTAAAACTAACATTTGAGTTTCATTTCCAAGCCAGAATAAACAGAATGAAATAGCAGAAATGAAAGCGTGATTTCATTCCACATCTCAGATCAAATCTGTAATATCCCTTACCCTCAACAGCTCCCACATGCCAGCATGGTCACATTATTACTGAAACCATAAAGAGTTAGTCAATAGTGTTGTTTAATAGAATATGCCCGGCTTGTGCTGTCTCGACACAGTTCATTCAAATACATCGAACTTTTTTCGAAAGGTACATCACAAAAAAACAATGGTCAAAATACCAATGTTGTCATTGCCAATCAGAGATTTTTGCTCATCGCTTTAAGCCCGGGATGATGACGCTGAGCCAATCTGCCATTATCCCAACGAAATAAAAACTTTATTCACATTGTGAGAAGTCTGTTTCTTCATATTACATGAAAAAGCAGCTATTTTACTCTAACCTCAATGCTGATGTACTCTGAGCTTTATGAAACTGGATTTCTCTCTGACGGCCCCCCGCCTAGTACTTAGACCCTATAAACCCGTAGATCTGCAGGAACATTTTGCAGCGGTTAAAGAATCAGCCGAACAGCTCTCTCCTTGGTTGGAATGGTGCTACCCAGACTTTACCTTGCATGATGCCAATGAGTGGATCACATTCAGCCGGCTTAGCTGGCAGACAGATATAAGCTATGAGTTCGCCCTCTTCAGCCGCCATGACGATACCTTTATCGGCAGCGTAACGCTCAGTGCGCTGTTACCGATGTGTAATAGTGCTAACTTGGGGTACTGGATCCGCTCGTCTTGCCATCAACAGGGACTCGCCAGGGAAGCAACTATCGCTGTCGCCAACTTTGCTTTTCAGGAGCTGGCGCTGACGCGGCTTGAGATCGTGACTCATACCGGCAATATTGCCAGCCAGAGAACCGCCCTTGCCTGCCATGCAAAATTTGAATGCGAGGCAAGGAACCGTATTTTCGCCCATGGCCAGGCCTCTAATGGGCTGGTTTATTCTTTGATTCCAGAAGATCTTATGAAGCGCTAAAATATGCTACAGTAAACGTGTTTAATTTCTACTACTCAGGGACTTACCGTGTTTAAAATTATTGTCGCCGTCGCCATTATTGGTTTAGTCATTCTCTTCATGCAATATTCGAAAAACAATAATCAGGCCGCTGCTGAAAACATCAAAATCGGCCAGGAATTTCTTGAAGAAAATAAGCAGGCTGAAGGGGTCAAGACGACCGCATCAGGTCTGCAGTATTTAGTATTACAGGAAGGTACCGGTACCGAACACCCGAAAGCGTCCGATAAAGTCACGGTGCATTACCACGGTACGCTGATTGACGGAACGGTTTTCGACAGCTCGGTAGAGCGAGGGGAGACGATTGCTTTCGGTCTGAACCAGGTGATCAAGGGCTGGACCGAAGGGCTGCAGCTCATGGTCGAAGGTGAAAAAACACGCTTGTTTATTCCGGCAGAGCTGGCGTATGGCAACCGGGCAACTGGCGGTATTCCAGCAGGTTCAGTATTGATTTTTGATGTTGAGTTAATCGGCATTAATTAGTCAAAAGACCAGAGCTAGTTTCTGGCATTGTATATAAAAAACCGCCAGTTTATGGCGGTTTTTTTATTAAGCTTTAAACCTGAATTAGTGTAGTTTCAGGTTCGGACGTAATACACGGTTGATACGACCAACCAGCATCATCAGGCCAGTTTTAAACACGCCATGCAACGCAACCAGGTGCATCCGATACAGAGAAATATACACAATACGGGCAATGCGCCCCTCAACCATCATAGAACCTTTGGTCAAATTCCCCATCAGGCTACCAACCGTAGAGAAACGACTCAGTGATACCAGAGACCCATGATCACTGTATACATAAGGCTTCTGATCGCGGTTCGTCATTTTCGCGACAATATTAGAGAAACAACGACTTGCCATTTGGTGAGCGGCCTGGGCGCGAGGTGGCACAAAACTACCATCCTCCTGAGCACAACAAGCAAGATCGCCGATAACATAGATGTCGTCATCTCGGGTGGTCTGCAACGTAGGCTTAACCACCAATTGGTTAATACGGTTGGTTTCCAGACCTGCAATATCTTTGATAAAGTCAGGAGCTTTAATACCTGCAGCCCAAACCATAATTTGCGCCGCAATATGCTCACCATCTTTGGTTATAAGGCCGGTTTCATCCGCTTTAGTTACCATAGTCGCAGTACGGACATTAACACCCAGCTTGGTCAACTCGCTATGAGCTGCAGACGAGATACGTGGTGGCAATGCAGGAAGAATACGTTCACCCGCTTCAACCAGGTTGACATTCAAGCGCGAGCTATCAAGATCACCGAAGCCATAAGTACGCAACTCTTTTACTGCATTGTGCAATTCAGCCGACAACTCTACACCTGTCGCCCCCGCGCCAACAATGGCAATATCAACCGTTTTCTGATCTTTATTGGCATGTAATTTCAGGAACTGGTTATTCATCTCGGTACGAAAGCGGTGGGCCTGTTCTGGGCTATCCAGGAATATACAGTGTTCGCACACACCTGGTGTATTAAAATCATTTGACGTCGAACCAATCGCCATGACCAGAATATCGTATTCCAGATCACGCTCTGGCATTAAGAGAGCACCCTGCTCGTCATGAAGGGAGGCCAACTTAATTGTTTTATTCTCACGGTCAATTTCTTGCAAACTCCCCATCTGAAACTCAAACGAGTGGTTTTTAGCATGGGCTCGATAGCTCAAAGCATCAACTCCGGCATCCATCGATCCGGTTGCGACTTCGTGTAAAAGCGGTTTCCACAGGTGGCTGGCTTTACGATCGACAAGTGTAACAGTTGCACGGCGTTTACGACCCAAAGTACGGCCTAACTTTGTCGCAAGCTCAAGACCACCCGCACCGCCACCAACTACGATAATACGCGTCACGATAACTTCCTCTTATTTATAAAATTTTATATTGCTCAGGGCCTTATCTCGGCTCTTCATCCATAAATTACAGATGATAATGCTCTGGCTGATTGACTAATACCAAACAGAACAACGCTCTGGTTGTTCGAGCCACACCAAAGTTCGCTGTTCAATTTGGTATTGATACAGACGGATCGGCTCCGTCTGCGGAGGGTAGGAGGTCGTTACACTGTTTCTTTAAAGGATTTTATCGTTTTTAGATGCTGTGAGATCTTTTTAAATTTATGTGTTTCTGTCTCATCCCAGATGATTTGATAATAATCACCCAATGCATCACTTGTAAGGCGATTATCTAATACTTCGTCATTAGTTGAAAGGATACAGAGGCAATTACCCGCATTTTTTTTACGAAAATCTGCAACACATTTTGTCCCAATGTCGGCGTATTCTTCCGGCCGGTCGATCCGTCCTTCCATATTGATTTCAGGATGCAGGTTCGGGTTAAAGATAACCTGTCGAATACCGCTCAAGAAGCCGATACGCTCAGACCAGTAACCACCTAAACCGACACCACAAATGAGTGGGTTAGGATCGTCCGACTGCTCCTTTAACTTATGCACTTCTTTGAGGATATGTTGCATGTCGTGTTTAGGGTGCAAAGTACTGTAGTTAACGAAACGAACATCGGGGTCAATAAACTGAAGCTGTAATACTTTTTCGTGATTACCCGGGCTTGTTGAATCAAAGCCATGTAGATAAATAATCATCTCTTCTCCCCTGTCGTTCTTATTGTCCGTGGCACTCATATGCGTCTGAATTTAATCTAACATGTTTTTTATACCCAAGTAACCTCAAGGTGCTCGTTTCAGCGAGAATTTCCAGGCACTAAGGTCAGGCGCTGATTTGTCGATATAGTTGCTCTACATCAAAAATCAGCAACGCAACATTAGTGCCTGGAAAACTCGCCCTTCGGGAGTGACCCAGCCAGCCCACTTCGGTGTCAAATGCACTCGAAAGGACCTGTCATTCCTTCGCACATTTTCCTTGAATTGAACTGGCTGGCATCACTCTGAATCCTGCATCTTGAGGTAACTTGGGTATGTAGTTTAAAAGAACAAATATCCCCTTATTGATGAATCAGAATCGCCAAATCTATACGAATACCGGATAATTTTCGATCAAGATATCGACGCTGCTTATCGTTCAGACTGTTATTCAACCGGCGCATGACATCAAAACGACGATTAAGGTAGACATTAATATCTATCTGAAGCGGCTCATTCTCCAGCGCAACAAATTTCTGCAGCATCTGAGTCAAATTTTTATCAAAATCAGGCTCAAAACGTTTTTTTATCAACTCTCGCCAGTTCTGCAAGAAACTGCGATAAAAAGAGAAGAATATCGGCTCCATCTCGACTTGATACCCAGCCAGTTCGTGTAATAACTGCTTCTGCTTATACGTTAGCGTGCCAACCCAGTCATTGGCTATTTCCTGCAACTGTCTCGTTCGCTTGGTCACCTTTTGTTTTGTCGTCAGTATGGTTCTTTCAGCGATCGCGTCATCTATCCTTTTTTTAATATTACGGTTGAGTTCAACGATTTGATCTTCGTCCAGTCCACGGATCATTTCCGCCAGCGGTATCGCCAATAATCCAATGGAATCTTGCCCTACTTTGGTCAGTTTAAAATGATAACCGCGGGTCTGGCTGAAAGTGAGTGGCTTTTTCAAATCTGATTGCAACTCAGAGATCAGGCGGTGTAATTTTGGAAGCTCACGATCACGATGAATAAGCAGTGCTTTATCAAGGTCGGCTTCGAAATTTCTTTCCTGATCAGAGTTAAGACTGACATAATCGGTCAGGTAATAAGAAATCCAAAAGTCTAACGTGTTGTAAGCCAGACGCATAACACAGCCGGTCAACAACACCGAAATCAGTAAACAGAAGATCCATTGTTTAACACGACCAGAGAGCTTCACCTTAACCACCTTCCTGTATTAGCTAAGAGCCGACAACCTCAAGATCAGTGTAGACCTGGGTTTTCTCGGAACATGAGAAAAATCAAAACAGCGGATTAACGATTGTTTATCGAGGAAGAAAGCTCAGTTTCTGTTGCAGCTGATTAGCCGACTCTACATACGTCTGGTCTTGCCAGATATCAGCCCCGACGAAGAACCACAGCATAGCCAAATAGTCACACCACGGTTGCCAGTCAACCACGGCATCTAACCACGGTTGGTTATTGCTGATCCCACGATGCTGACAATACATCTTTACGGCCCCATTTGGTTCAAGACCATTAGCATTAATGGTCAGTGCTAAATCTAATGAGGGATCACCCGCAGCAGCATATTCCCAATCGATCACCACATTACGTCCGTTATCGGCACGAATAATGTTATAACGCCCCAGATCATGATGACAGCAGGTCTCTGCAAACTTGGTCTGGAGTGGCTGGTCTTGAAAGCAATGGAAAATTGAGATCAGTTCAGGTGTTTTAAAATGTTGCGGTATAAATTGCCAATAGTGTGCCGCTCGTTTCTGTACATCTAACCGCCAGTGAGGCACAGGCAATGTGTGAATATCAGCCTGAAGCTTCAGTAAAGTGGTATCTGATAGTTCATTACCGGCTTCTTCCCCTTCAATCCACTCCACTAACAAGCCATGTTCCAGCAAGTAAGCGGGCTTAGGTGCAATTCCACTAGGAGCAATTAGTGCTAAAACTTGATATTCATATTGGCGAGAGACGCCAAATGCGCTTGATGAAGCGGCTATCGGTCGCCAGACCAGAGAAGTGTATTGACCGGAAGTAACATTACGGATTGTCAGTAACCAGCAACGGTTAGTCAGGCCACCGGAAAGCGGCCTGGCAGATATGAGCTCAACGTCTTGTAATGCACTAAGCAAAGATTGGTCGAATGATTCCACTTAGTGCCTCAATAATACCAAGCGGGACAACTATCCCGATTGGTATAACCTATTGCGATTCGCTGCATAATTACAACAATAAGATCCCCAGCTAACGGCGATTACCAGCCAAGAAGGCTTTTCGCTTCTTGCTTGCGGATCTCGCTTTCGTCAGCCCATTCGATCAGGCCCGTTTCCAGATCCATCAGTCGCATCGTCATTTTGTAATAAACGTCTTTATCGCCGCCCGCTTGCTTCACAATACTCGCAAGGTTGCCATACAGCATATACTCGGCACCGACCATTTTACCGAACTGAATCGCGGTGCTCTGGTTAACCAGTTCATCGTTATTCTGGAAGTTCAACTGCTTGCGGGCGGCTTCTATACGCGTCATATCAACAAAACGAAACTTACCAGAGTTTAGCAGACGGGTGCTGACAGAATCGGTAATGGATTCGGTATCAATATGCTCGCTGGTTTTATTCTTAATGCCATCAACGACGATAATCGGACGCTGGTTGTTTCCCGTAATGTAAGCAACGGAGCCTGAAGCGAGCATGCTGTCGGTCATCTCTTCCGCAATTTTTTGCAGATCGGTTGACCCAAACTCAATGGTTGTCGTTTCCGCCTCCTGGGCATCACCATAGCTGACTTTCTGCGCACAACCACCCAATAAAACAGCGACGCTCAATAATGCAATAATGCTTTTTTTCATTTTAGACCTTCAAGGGTTGTGATTAATAATTTGCTTGACGAATATAAATACGGTATTGCTTTGCTTTCGGGCTTCTTGCAATGGCTTGCAGGGTCATTGTATCCTTGCCATGCAGTACAAATTGCCGCCATGGCGCATCACTGCCATCCACTTCTAACCCTTGAGCATCATACCAATAAAAACGGTATTGCAATTTCATATCATTGCTAACCTGACTGGTTACCGGGACCCCGGCTTTCATCAGACCGTTAACGTCACCGACAATGGCCCTTTCAACCGCGACACGGCTTGCCAGCGATGAATTACCAATAACCACATTCTGGTTACTGCTTTCAATACTGATCCCCGAGGTTGTAGTGGTGCATGCCGTTAAAATTACAGCAACTAGCAATATTGAGATATATCTCATTAGATTCCTCCTAACAGCGCCGACCACCAGCTGACTTGGTCTCCTTGTCGAGACACCCAAACCATTGTGGTTCGTCCGGCTTTAATATCTATATTTAACTGTCGTCCATTCCAACTCAAGCCATACGTACCAGCCGCTAAATCGGTATGGAAAACCTCAACACTGGCAGGTAAAGACTGCCAACTACGCGTATCTGGTTGTTCCGTCAGTGTATTGAAAATATTTGCAAGTATATTACCTACATCGTTTCCTTTACTCGCAGCGGTTTTGCGAACTTCATTTTTCGCTAATACGCGCAGCGCCTGTCGAGCCACAATGGCAGGCAACGCTTCATTCAAGCTATTCTTTGCCATGGCATTCACATCGGCCACCTGCGCTCCCCGCACCGCTTTGTTCTCCAGTTTTAACGGTGCAAGTCGTGGCATTGTTACAATGGGGTAATATGGCAATGCCAGATTATAAATTACCCCGTCACCGCGACTGTCGTACAACCACAGCGGCAAGCGCCAACCGTCTCGAGCCTGAACCACTCCCTGCTCATCAAAAATAATGATCCGGCCTTGATTCGATGCGGGCTTGGTATACTTACCGTAACGCGCTTCGAGGGTTTTTAAGTCACCCGTCATATTCATAACGGTTGCTACTCGAAGAACTGTATTAGCCATATAGGTGTTGCCCGGTGCGACCGCTAAAGCCCGCTTATAATCAATATAGGCACTATTCAGATCACCATTGGCTTCATACAACACCCCAGACAGATAAAACAGATAACCATTCTGCACCGCGCCTAGTTTTTTACCCGCAGCAGGATAGCGAGCCAGTACCGACCCAATGTTATCGTTGATACCTTGACGATTGACTTCTTTTTCTGCACGCAGCAATTCTGCCTCACGCTGTTTTCGAGCCGCCTCTTGGACCAAGTTAGCTCGACGAACCTCTACCAGCGCCCCTTCCAGGTTTTTCTGTTGCAGGTAGTTAAGCCCTAAATAGAGGTGCAAAAAACCTAATTCATAATCAGCAGGCTGGTAGGTGATCATATTGTCATTGGTGAGTAAGGCACCAGCCTGGTTCATTCCTTCAGAGAGCTGAATCGTCGCCTGACGCTGCTGCTCTTTAACCGCCATATCGGCATGTTTTAATGAGGCAAAACTAATGGGGTATTGTTCTGCGACAAAATGAACCCTGCCGCGTTCCATACCATCAAGAATATCGCCTGCCGGTGCATCAGGTAATGCTTCTGCTGCTTGGGTGTAAAGCCCTTGCAGCATGGCCTGATGTGCATCAGCATTTGCGGCACTGTAATGGCTAAACAGACTCTGGGTGGATAGGTTGGCACAGGCCAGCAGACTAAGAGAAAGTAGCACGACGACAGCATGTTTAAGTATTGAGTTAATGACCACTTTCCTATGAAAAAGCCTGAGCAATTAAAGAAGTACCTTAATATACTCAGACTTTACTTAATAAGCACTTACTCAAAGATAAGAGACGTGTTAACCAACTAACATTGGACCCAACGGACGGCCACCCAGTAAATGCATATGAACATGGTACACTTCCTGGCCACCATGAGGGTTACAGTTAACAATTAAGCGATAACCGTCTTCAGCAACACCTTCTTCTTCTGCCAGCTTTCGTGCGACGGTAAACAGCCGCCCCATCACAAGCTCATCATCAGCTTCAATCTGATTCACCGTCGGGATCAGTTTGTTGGGGATAATTAAGATATGGCTTGGCGCACGCGGGTTAATATCACGAAATGCAGTAACCAGATCATCCTGGTACAACACGTCGGCTGGAATTTCCTTACGAATAATTTTGCTGAAGATAGTTTCTTCTGCCATATCAAGCTCCATTTCATTTTTACCTTTGAGATAAAGTATGCTTGAGTCCGTCTCAGAGAGCAATATTGAACATCGTTTTAAACCCTGATTCTAGATAAATATTTAGCATGCGGCTTTTTTTTTGATGCAGCCGTCAAAGTATGTGCACTATGGTTTAAATTATCATTAAGCATTATTACGGGCTTCCGACACAGGATATTAAAGTAATAATTGAGTCAATAGTGTCAGGTTTATGTCACTTAATTTACGGCTTAAAATTTAGACCTCACACTCTTTGCAAGGCTCCATTAACAACAGCCAAGCTTCGTACCATTATTATCGTGAGCATATTGCTGCTGCTCGCCTTTTGCTATTTTTTAGGGACATTATGAATACAATGAGACAAGCCTCTGTCATACGGCGTATGTACGCCGGGTTTGCGGTGATGGTCGGGCTTATGGCTGCGACAATCGTTCTGATGCTCGATGGAACAAGCCGCATTCATCAACAATTAGAATCTGTCACTACAGATGCGCTCCCATTAGTATCAACAACCAACCAGACCAGCGTCAGACTTCTTGCTGCTGATAAGATCTTTAAGGATTTTCTGACCAGTCAAGATCCCGTCCGAATGCAAACCTACGAAGCCAATTTCACCCAAGCTCATGAAGCCTTTGGCGATGCGCGTGATCAACTGGTAAAATCTGCCGAAAGTAATCCGGAGCTCAGCGCACACCTTAGCAACCTGCTCGCTTTAGAAGAACGTTATTTCACCGAAGCGCATACTGCGATGACCAACTACCGCACACAGTTGTTGGCTCAGGAAGAGCGACTGCAGTCGGCACGCCGTTTTCAGCGGCTGCACACCGAACTTAGCGTTCGCATGAAGGAGTACATTGACGATCAAGATAATATTTCTGTCAAAATGATGGCAAAAAGCTACTTTATCAAACTCAAACAAACTGAAACTGCCACCTCTGACGCCCTTGCTACCGACGACATTGAAAAAATTGCTGCCGCCGTTAAATCCAATAAAAAAAGTGTCAATCACCTTGGTTTTAGCTATCGCGGCCTGTCTGCCCAGCTCCCGGCTTTGAAAACTATTTTTGATAAAACGGTCGAGCAATATACCCAGGATATCGGTAAAAAAGGAGGCGTACTTGATCTTCACTTTGAATATATTGACGCCAGGAACCGACTTTACGACAATATTGCAACCCTAGCCGCAGAAATTGACCAGGCTATGGGACTGTTAGATAACTTCAGATCCCAGGCAAACACTCAAATGGATACCGCCATTGAGACGGCCAACACAGCTTACGATCAGAGCTACACAAATGCTGTGCTTATCGGGGTCTGCGTTACCCTGCTTGCAATTTTTATTGGCTGGTATCTGGCCGGTAGTGTTCGCAAGCCGCTTGAATCAACATTGAAAGCTCTGGAAGCCCTGACTGATGGCGACATGACCCAGCGGATCGACAATAACAATTTTATTGAATTCGATAAGTTAAGCCGTCATATCAATACCCTGGCTGATAATTTACAAGAAATACTGGGGAAACTCAGCCAGGCTTCAGAAGATCTGACCACTGTTGCGGCTGAAAACCAGACCACCACCACCCAGGCCAAGAATCGCCTCAATGAACAACGCCAGCAAACCGCGTCTGTGGCCACGGCAATGACAGAAATGGAACAGTCGGTAACCGATGTCTCGCACAGCGCACAAAACACCATGGAAAGGGTTCATGAGGTAGAAAAGGCATCAGCCACAGGCCGTGAAGTGATGAGCCGTAATATCAATACAACTCATCAGCTTTCTGAACGCTTGGACGAATCCGTTAACGTTGTTTCACAGCTTCAGGCAATGAGCAGTAACATTGGCTCTATACTGGATGTTATTCGCAACATTGCCGATCAAACTAACTTGCTGGCACTGAATGCGGCAATCGAAGCCGCACGAGCCGGTGATCAGGGCCGAGGATTCGCTGTCGTTGCCGATGAAGTACGGGTACTGGCTAAACGTACCACTGACTCAACCTCTGAAATTGAAAATATGATCCAGAGTCTGCAGTCCAGTTCAGGTCAGGCCGTATCGGTCATGCAGAGCTGTGTTACCGAAATGGAAAACAGTATTTCGCAAGCCTCTGAGGCTAACAGCGCGATGGAAGAAGTTCAGGCCATCATTATGGAAATCAGCCAGATGAGCGCTCAGATTGCACAAGCAGCAGAAGAGCAGCAAAGCACCACAGGCTCCATTGCCCGCAGTCTGGAAGATATCAGCCATATTGCTGACGCAAACTTCAGTTCAATGGAAGAAGTCGCCGAAGCCAGCACAAAACTGGATGAACTGGCTAGCCAGCAAAATACATTGGTACATCGCTTTAAGTTGTAGGGGCAATAGGCTAGGAAGAGCCGGTTTAAATTCCAGGCAAAACAAAGGCACACAGAGGTCCACCCCCGCTCCCGGTAAGCTTATTAAGCCAGCAATAATCGCTGGCTTAATTATTCCCCACGGAATTCTCCTCACCAGCTGCAAACGATTGCGCTTTTAATCATCAATTAGATAGCTTGTTTGATCATTGACCTTTACTTACTATGTGGATGATTTTAGAATCGGGCGAATTTTTTGGGAGGGAAGCAATGATGACAACGATTACTATTACACGTCCTGATGACTGGCATGTACATTTACGTGATGGCGACGTACTAAAAGACACGGTTCGTGACATCAGCCGGTATATGGGACGAGCGATAATCATGCCGAATCTGGTTCCTCCGGTCACTGATACAGACGCTGCACTAGCCTACCGCGAACGTATTATTGCCCAAGGCCCCCGAGGCAATTTCTCCCCATTGATGACCCTCTACCTCACCGACAACACAACCGCTGCAGAAATTCACAAAGCAAAAGCCTCCGGTCATATCTACGCGGCAAAACTTTACCCTGCAGGCGCAACGACAAACTCAGATTCAGGTGTCACTTCTGTCGATAATATTCGCCCAGCCCTGCAAGCCTTGCAAGAAGCCGGCATGCCTCTACTTGTTCACGGTGAAGTGACTACTCACGATATCGATATCTTCGACCGTGAAACCGTCTTCCTTGAAACGGTACTGGCACCGATTGTTGAGCAGTACCCTGATTTAAAAGTGGTGCTTGAGCACATTACGACAGCGGATGCGGTAGAGTTTGTGACAAACGCCGGGCCTAATGTCGGCGCGACAATTACCGCGCATCATCTGATGTTTAACCGCAATCACATGCTGGTTGGCGGTATTCGTCCTCACTTCTACTGCCTGCCGATCCTAAAACGTAACGTCCACCAGCATGCATTAGTTGCAGCCGCCACCAGCGGTAGCCCTAAATTCTTTTTGGGGACAGACTCGGCCCCCCATGCACAGGGCCGCAAAGAATCGGCCTGCGGTTGTGCGGGTTCTTACACGTCCCATGCAGCCATAGAGCTGTACGCTGAAGTGTTTGAAAACGCCGGAGCGCTGGACAATCTGGAAGCCTTTGCTAGCTTTAACGGCGCTGATTTCTACGGCCTGCCCCGTAATACCGATACCATTACGCTGACGAAAGAAAGCTGGACGGTACCCGAGACGATGGCATTCGGTAACGATGAGGTGGTGCCTATTCGTGCCGGTGAAACCATCGCGTGGAAAGTCATTTAAGCCATATTGATGGACATACCAAATCCAAATTAAAAAGGGCTCGTTCAAGAGCCCTTTTGTTATTTCGATACATCACAACCCGGATTATTGTTCCTGAGGGAGCTTTAAACTATGAAACATTCGATACAGTACAGGCACAACGACCAATGTCAGTACTGTCGCAAAGCCCAGCCCGAACATAATCGTTACCGCCATGGGTTTAAAGAACACATCAGGCAACAGCGGGATCATACCAAGTACTGTTGTAATTGCCGCCATGCATACCGGACGCACGCGGCTCACTGCCGCATCAACCACGGCCTGGTACTTCTCTTTACCGCCGCTGATTTCAATTTCAATCTGATCAACCAGTACGATACCGTTTTTGACCAGCATGCCAGACAGGCTCAAGAAACCTAACAGTGCCATAAAGCCAAACGGGGTATTCAACAGCAACAAACCCGTTGTGACGCCAATTATTGCCAGCGGTACTGTCGCCCATACGATCACCGCTTCTTTCACTTTGTTGAACAGGAAGATGGTGATTAAGAACATGAACAGGTAGCCCATGGGCATGGTCTGGAACAATGACGCTTTCGCATCCGCCGACGACTCATATTCGCCGCCCCACTCCAGCGAGTAACCCGACGGGAAATCCAGCGCTTCAATTTTCGGCTGAATACGTGCCTGCAGGGTTGCCGCGGTTTCATCCCCTAAAGGATCGGGATCAGCCATAATTGTCAGCATACGCTTGCGGTTCTTACGGACCACTAATGGATCTTCCCAGCGAATATTTACCCCAAGTATTACCTGTTGCAGCGGCACATAACCTTGAATGGCCGGGCTCCAGATCTTCATCCCTTCAATCGTGCTCACATCAACCCGCTCAGCTTCCGGTAAACGTGCAACGATTGGCATTAAATTGGTGCCGTCACGATAGATACCGACAGACAGGCCAGAGAATGCCATTTGCAGTAGATCATCAACATCAGCCTTGGTGATACCGTAACGACGAGCCTGACTTTCATTGAAGACTGGCTCAAGTATTTTTGTACGTTCCCGCCAATCATGACGAACGTTAAAGCTGCCCGGATCTGCACGCATAATATCCAGCGCCTGTTGAGCAAGGCCACGTAAAATCGTTGGATCGGGGCCGACTAGGCGCGCTTCAATTTTAGAACCGGACGACGGACCTAATTCAATCCGCTTTAATTTGTACTCAATACCAGGGTGCTTAATATCAAGTTCGTGACTGATTTTACGCATCATCGGCATCACGTCATCATAGCTATTCACACGGATGATTAGCTCACCGTATGACGAGTAACTCTTCTCTGGCGCATACGTCAGCATGAAACGCTGCGAACCTTTACCCGCACTAGAAGAGACGTGACTTACGCTGTCTTGCGTACTCACTAACTCTTCCAGTTCGCGTAATTTGTCATTGGTTGAACGAATGTCGGTCCCTTCTGGCAACCACACATCAACCATAAACATCGGTGTAGTAGAGGATGGGAAGAAGGACTGTTTTAACTGAGTAAAACCATACAAACTGGCGCCAAGCATCACAATCAAAACGATCACGGTTGTCCACGCGTACTTCATACACATTTCTAAAAATTTCTTGTACATTACGAAAAAGACACCTTTATAAGGGTCATTTTCTTCCTCTCCTGGATTGTTTTTAACACTTTTGAAGAACATGTCGGCAAAAAATGGGGTCAATGAAATCGCCGTAAACCAACTCAACATCAGTGAAATTAACAGTACGCTAAATAAAGTCGCACAATACTCACCCGTCGAATCCTGAGATAAACCGATCGGCGCAAAAGCAGTCACCGCAATCACAGTCGCCCCTAACAGTGGCCACTTCGTCTGGGTTACGATGTCGGATGCCGCCTGCATCCGACTTCGCCCTTTTTGCATCCCGATCAGCACGCCTTCGACAACCACAATGGCATTATCTACCAGCATCCCAAGTGCAATAACCAACGCCCCAAGCGATATCCGCTGCAAATCAATCGCCAGCATACTCATGAACACGAATGTACCAAGTACTGTTAGCACTAAGATTAATCCGATCAGGAGACCTGAACGCAATCCCATAAAAAACAGCAGTACAACAATAACAATTGCTACCGCCTGCCCAAGACTGATAATAAAGCCCTGAACAGACTTATCCACTTCATCGGGTTGGCTATAGACAACATCAATATCAATACCAATAGGCTGTTGCTCTTTTAGTTCATCTAGGCGGTGGTAAACCGCCTTACCAATATCGACAACATTGACACCCGACACAAACGAGATACCGACATTCAGTGCCACTTTTCCATTGTAGCCAACAAGGTTATCCGGTACTTCTTTAAAGCCGCGTTCGATCGTTGCGACATCACGTAAATAGATCAGACCTTCAGCACCATTGTCGGTAATGATCAAATCTCCCAGCTCATCGACATCAGTAAATTCACCCGTCGGGTGGACACGGATATATTCCGTTCCGATTTTTACCGCCCCTGCGCTGGATACGAGGTTCTGCGTCGCCAGGGTGTTATAGATCGTTTGCAGTGAAACGCCCAAACTACTCAAGCGCTGCACCGATATTTCAATAAAGACCTGCTCTTGCTGAGTGCCAGTCACCGCAACTTTACCAACACCTTCAACCAGTTCTATCTCACGACGAAAGTAATCCACATAATCGTTCAGTTCTTTATATGAATAGGCATCGCCAGTAATGGCCAGCAAGATCCCGTACACATCACCAAAGTCATCGATAATGGACGGGTCAGCCACCCCAGGTGGTAACATCGGCCTCAGGTCGTTGACCTTCCGACGAAGTTCATCCCAAATTTGTGGCAAATCATCAGGTCCATAATTGTTTTTCATGGTGACCGTGATTTGTGACAAACCGCGACTGGAAACGGAGTTCACTTCATCAACATAGGTAAGCTGCTTAATTGCCTTCTCGATCGGGTAAGTCACCTCCTCTTCCACCTGTAGCGGTGTTGCGCCGGGATAGGCGGTCACCACCATGGCATCTTTGATAGTGAAATTGGGATCTTCCAGCCTTCCCAAACCAAAAAAGGCCATGGTGCCGCCAACCAGAAAGATCAATGTGACCATCCAGCTGACAACCTTGTTCTTGATAAAATAAGCGGCAATGTCTTGTTTCATTATTGTCCAGCCTCCATGCCTACCAGCGTCACTTGCTGTCCATCCCGCAAGCGATTTCCTCCGGCAACAACAATTAGTTCACCTTCTTCCAATCCGGATTGCAGACGAACCCCTTCTGGAACAACGGTATGGGTTGCAATACGGCGCTTACTCACTGTTTTATCTGCACCCACTACCCAGACAAATTTATTATCCAGATCCAAAGCATCGCCATCTTCATTGAAGATGGCTTCCAGCGGAATAATGGCTTCACCGCGAGAGTAGACTTTCAGTTTTTCCGCATCGGCTCTAACTTCAACGGCCATGCCGTCAAGAATAAAAATGTTATCAGGCATCGGCATGGTTAGGGTGACCATAAAGGACCCTGACGCCGGATCCGGCTCTGTTGTAAACTCTTTAAGGTACGCCCTATATTCCAGACCATTGGTCAGTATAATTCGGGCACCTGGTCTTGAGCCTTCAACGTCGACCTCTGTCTTTTGTGAATAGATCATATCCGGAGCCTGAATTTGAATATCAACCATATCTACACTATGAATATTCATAACCTGTTGTCCAACCTGAATATTTTCAAATTTCTCAGCAGGTACGCGCGAAATCACGCCATCAAATGGTGCCTTCAACTGGGTAAAGCTTAAACGTAACGTCGCGAGGTTCAGCCTTGCCCGGGCTATACGGCGCTGGGCTTTTAGTTCATCAAACTGTGACTGGGCTAAATAACCTTTGTCGACCAGTTTGGCGGAACGCCGATACTGGCTATCAGCAACATTATATTTTGCCTGGGCATCGTCAACTTCTAACCGATAGTCAGTCGGTTCAAGCTGTGCCAACAACTGACCTTTTTTGACGAAGTCACCGGGACGTACGGCTATTTCGATAATTTCACCCTGGATACGAAAAGACAGGCTCGATTTATCAGCTGCCGCAGCGACTCCAGAATATGCTAGCTGGGGCGATGCCGTTGCTAAAACCACAGGCATCACCGCCACGGGTTGTACCACTTGTCTCTCTTCAATTTGTGGTTTTTCACACCCTTGCAGGGCCAAAAAAGAGCCTACAGCGAAAACAATCAAGGATAGTTTTTCCATATTACAGTCCTCGCTCTTTAATCCAGGCTCTTACTTTCTGGCCTTCTTGTAATTCATTGACCCCCGAGGTAACAATTTGGGCGCCATCCTTCAAGCCTTTAATCACGCGTCCTTTATCATCCAGTTCGATTTGTGTTTTGTGGACAATACCCGCTTCATCGACGTGCCAGACATAAATACCATTCTCTTCCTCGATGATGGCACGCTTTGAAATAGCACCTGAATTACCTTTAGGAATGGCAATTTTAACCTGACTCGCCATACCGGGAAGAATATTTCTCCCTTCCGGGCGTTCCATAAATAAGGTCACTTTATAGCTGGATGTTTTGGCATCAGTCTCGGTATCAATTTCTTTAAATTGGGCCGCAAAAAATTGCCCGGGAATGGCATCGAACATGACATTAGGCTGGCTATCATACTGCCCTTGAAAGCGCGCCAGTAAATGGTCAGGAAGCTGGAAAGCGACATTAATAAGGCCTGCACTCTGAATATGCATCACAGGCTGTTTTGCCATAACATATTCATGATTCTCCATCAAAGACAGTGATAAAGTGCCGTCATAAGGTGCTACCAATGTTGCATAGTTTAGATTGGCTTTTTCTCTATCCAAGGCGGCCTGAGCCTGTTTTAATGACGCTTTAGAGGTGTCATAATCGAGTTCAGATACCACGTTTGTTTTACGCAATTTTTCATCACGTTTAAACTGAACATACGCCAGTTCATACTTCGCCTGTGCCTGCTCAACCAATAGCGAAAGCTCATCTGTATTCAGGCTGGCAAGTTTCTGCCCGCGCTTAACATCTGTTCCCGGACTAACGTCAACGGATGACAGCTGGCCTGAGACTCTGAATGCCAGCACCGCTTTATCGCCCGCTTCGACCGTTGCAGGAAATGTTCGAAAAGTTTGATTATTACCCACCGACACGGTCTGTAATTTTACCGGACGGGACTCCGGTTCGGGAACCTCAGCCTGTTGTTCACCACACCCTGTCAGCAAGCCACCTAACAGCAAGGCAACCCACAGCAAGGCGGCAGATTTGACGCGCACCATACATTCTCCCCAATCCTTATCATTGTCATATTATTTCTATTTTTTTGATCTTCTTATCCAGTAATCAGGTGAATCGATTAATATTTTAATTGCCGACTGACGATAGCAACCGTACGGCATATAAAATCAGTAAACTATTAGTGTAGTCAATGATATACCTTAAAGATCAATAAGGTTTTCTTATTTAAGAAAAAGCATAGAAATGGACTACATTGACAGCTCACCATGCAGATAATAACGGTCAGTTTCCAGTCTGAAACGGAAGGGATTCGAATTGAATTCTCGCAAGAAGGGCTAAAATTTAAAGCTGGATATAAAAAAGGAGCCAACTGGCTCCTTCCTATTAATATGTAACACTTAATGTCTAAGCATCCATTTCGGCAATTTTAACTTTCCAGGTATCCGGTCCCGTCTGGTGAGCATTGGTCCCCTCGGAATCAACCGCTACCGTTACCGGCATATCTTCAACTTCAAATTCGTAGATGGCTTCCATACCCAGATCTTCAAACGCGACAACACGTGCTTTCTTAATCGCTTTTGCAACCAGGTAGGCTGCACCGCCCACAGCCATCAGGTAAACTGCCTTATGCTCTTTAATTGACTCAATCGCCGCCGGGCCACGCTCCGCTTTACCAATCATGCCGGTAAGGCCTGCCTGACCCAGCATCATATCGGTAAATTTATCCATACGGGTTGAGGTGGTCGGGCCTGCGGGGCCAACGACTTCATCGCCTACCGCATCAACCGGGCCGACGTAGTAAATAAATCGATTATTAAAATCGACAGGAAAATCTTCACCTCTCGCCAGCATATCCTGAATACGTTTATGCGCCGCATCACGGCCAGTCAGAATTTTGCCCGACAGCAAAACGGTCTCGCCTGATTTCCATTCCTGAACATCAGCTTTAGTGACTTCGTCAACATTGACACGACGGACATTCTCGCCCACTTCCCAGGTCACTTCTGGCCAGTCTTCCAGCTTCGGTGGCGTTAATTCTGCCGGGCCATTACCGTCTAGCGTAAAGTGTACGTGACGAGTCGCCGCACAGTTCGGGATCATACAAACGGGTTTAGAGGCTGCGTGAGTCGGCGCCGTTTTAATTTTCACATCAACCACGGTGGTTAAGCCACCCAAGCCCTGCGCGCCAATACCCAGCTTATTTACACGGTTATAAATATCTAAACGCAGTTCTTCTTCTGCATTCTGCGCCCCCCGCTCCTGAAGCTCATGGATGTCTACCGACTCCATTAAAGATTCTTTCGCCAGTACTGCGGCTTTTTCTGCCGTACCACCGATACCAATACCCAGCATACCCGGCGGACACCAGCCCGCCCCCATAAGAGGAACGGTTTTCTCAACCCATTCTGCTACATCGTCCGATGGATTCAGCATCACCATCTTGGTTTTATTCTCGGAACCACCGCCTTTAGCGGCAATTTGGATGTCAACGTTGTTGCCTGGCACCATATCGATATGTACAACTGCGGGTGTATTATCTTTGGTATTCTTACGGCTACCCGCAGGATCCGCAACGACAGAGGCTCGCAGCGGGTTATCCGGGTTGGTATATGCCTGTCGGACACCTTCGTCAATCATCTCTTGCACAGTCAGATCACTGTCCCACTGCACATTCATGCCAATCTTAACAAAACAGGTCACAATTCCGGTGTCCTGACAGAGAGGACGGTGACCTTCGGCAGACATCCGGGAGTTAATCAGGATCTGCGCAATCGCATCTTTCGCTGCTTGGTTTTGCTCTTTGTTATAAGCTTTTTCCAAGGCCTGAACAAAATCCAGCGGGTGGTAATATGAAATATACTGCAGCGCATCCGCCACACTACTAATCACATCTTGTTTACGGATTACGGTCATAATTGCCCTCGTTGATTATTCTCATTCCATGCCGCCCGGCTCTCTAGTATCCCTTACAGCAGACTTCCAGTGCAGGGCCAGTGATTCACATTATTCTTACGCTGCCAGTAGGGTTAGGCAATACTGTGAACAATGCCGCCACTCAGCCATGATCCTCATGGCACATGTCCTTGATGAGTCAGGTTCTGCTGATGATGCAGAAAATAAAACATAAAGGATCGTCCTTGGGCGTCGTATTAAATTCTCGGTTTATGATACTCTTGCGGGCAATTTCGCGCTACGCGCCAATCGATCACCTGTCACAAAAAAGAAAATGATTTGTAAATCACATCCTCAACTGAGTATTGAACAACTCGATTATACCCAAGAAGCGACTCTCTCTTGGTTTGAACCTTTGGCGGGCCAGCCATGGGCAATGATATTACGCTCTGCCGCTCAGGATCACCCAGATAATCGCTTTGATATTTTAGTTGCCGATCCTTTAGCCACTTTAGAGACACAGGGTGAAATAACTTGTATTAAATTTTCAGATGGTGGTGAACAAACCAGCAACGAAGATCCTTTCAAGTTAGTAGAAGATGTTCAGACACAGCTTTTGCCTCCTCTTAACGCTATGACGGATGTGCCATTTCTTGGTGGGGCTCTGGGATACTTCGGCTACGATCTAGGACGCCGAGTCGAAAAACTGGCCAATATTGCCTGCCACGATATTACCGCTCCGGATATGGCTATCGGCATTTATGATTGGGCACTGATTGCCGATCACCAGGAACAAACGTTATTTCTGGTTTCACCGCAAGGTAGCGGCCGTTTGAAATGGCTGAGCCAGCAGAAAGACGCCTGGCTGCAGCAGCACAATGCTGATGTATCACAACAGAGCCAATCATTCTCATTAACAAGTGACTGGTCTGCAAACATGACAACCACCGCTTACTGCAACAAATTTGATCGGGTCCAAGAGTATTTGCTGTCAGGTGACTGCTACCAGATTAACCTGGCACAGCGCTTTGATGCATCCTATCAGGGCAATGAGTGGCAAGCATATCTGCGGTTAGACCAGATCAATGGCGCCCCTTTCTCTGGCTTCATTCGTACCGAGCACGGCACTGTACTGTCTGTATCGCCTGAACGCTTCTTGCAGCATAATCAGGGCTATGTAGAAACAAAACCTATCAAGGGGACACGTCCGCGCTCTGAAGACGCCACGCAGGATCAAGCCTATGCCGAAGCATTACGCTACGCAGAGAAAGATCGCTCAGAAAATCTGATGATTGTTGATTTGCTGCGAAATGATATTGGTCGAGTGGCAAAACCTGGTAGCGTCAAAGTGCCAAAGCTATTTGATATTGAAAGCTTTCCAGCCGTACACCACCTGGTTAGCACCGTCACCGGTCAACTCGATGAACAATATTCACCGACCGACTTATTACGGGCCTGTTTTCCTGGCGGCTCGATCACCGGCGCACCTAAAGTACGTGCCATGTCGATCATTGAAGAGCTAGAACCCCACCGTCGAAGCGTGTATTGCGGCAGTATCGGCTATATCAGCCGTTGTGGTCGTATGGATACCAGTATCACCATTCGTACCCTGATCACTCAGCAAAACCGACTCTTTGCCTGGGCTGGTGGCGGCATTGTCGCAGACAGCGAAGCTGAAAGCGAATATCAGGAAACACTGGACAAACTCAGTAAAATTCTGCCAATCTTAAAACAGTAATATCGTTTACCGATAGCTATAGATAATCGACTATACTATCTCAGCACGACTGGCAGCTAAACAGATCGACCCCACATAACCACGGATAGGCTATGAACAATCAGCAACAGATTTTAAGCCGATTTTTACTGGCACCCACGACCAATTATGACACCAGTCATAATGCGCGGGTGCGCCAATATGCCTCTAAAATAGATACATTTAAGCAAGCGGCAGTGCTGATCCCCTTAGTTCCGCGCAAAGACAGCTTCAATATTGTCCTGACACGCCGGGCTAAACACCTAAAACACCATCCTGGTCAGGTCGCATTTCCTGGTGGCCGCCAAGAGGCCTATGATGTCGATTTAATCGCCACGGCCATCCGCGAAACAAAAGAAGAAACTGGAATTTTATGCAAGCGAAGTCATATTTTGGGCCAGCTTCCTTCTCTCCCCACAATAAGCGGATATATGGTTACGCCTTTTCTCTCAACCATCGCCCCTGATTACAGGCCACAGCTGGATCCTAATGAGGTCGATGAACTGTTCGAAGTACCGATCCACTACCTATTAAACCCAGTGAATATGCGCACTCAGCAGTTCCGGGTAGATGGTAAATATCACACTATTTATTCAATTCCATTCAGCAACTATTCAATTTGGGGGGCAACCGCCCAGATGATTAAATTGTTATCGAAACAGCTCTGGTATTAAAAAAAACCTTCTAACACGTCATTTCCCCTAACCTTCCCGCAACATGATATGTGACCCAGCTCACTTTTAATTGTATTGCAATTTGCATCCATTACATAACGGGATCTTGATCAAAGTTTTCCTGCCATAAATCCTCAAAATGCGCGCCGTTCCTGTTCCGTTCCGTAAAAAAACTTTGGATATATAATCATGCAAACTACAGTAAGCTCGGCATCAACTGGTGCCACGAAAGCAAGATGGACATACAAAGATTTCACTTGGGCTCTTTCACTATTCGGTACCGCTGTTGGTGCTGGTGTACTTTTCCTTCCAATTAAAGCTGGTGCCGGTGGCTTCTGGCCACTAGTGATTCTTGCCCTTATTGCTGCACCAATGACTTGGTTTGCACATAAAGGCCTTGCCCGCTTTGTACTTTCAGCAAAAAATCCTGAAGCAGATATCACTGATACTGTAGAAGAACATTTTGGTAAATCTGGCGCTAAACTCATCACTTTTGCTTACTTCTTTGCCATTTACCCTATCGTTCTAATCTACGGTGTAGGTATTACCAACACGGTTGATTCTTTCCTGGTAAACCAGATGGGCATGGAATCTATTCCACGTTGGTTATTGTCAGGCTCTTTAATTCTTCTGATGACAGCCGGCGTTGTTTTTGGCAAAGAGCTGATGCTTAAAGCGACATCTGCAATGGTTTACCCACTGGTATTCGTTCTGCTGGCGTTGTCAATTTACCTGGTTCCTGAGTGGAATGGTTCAATGGTCTCTGTAAGCCCTGATTGGAGCGCTATGCCTTCAGTTATCTGGTTGGCAATCCCGATCATTGTATTCTCTTTCAACCATAGCCCGGTAATCAGCCAGTTCTCTAAAGAGCAACGCCGCATTTACGGTGACAATGCAGTAGGTAAAACTGACATGATCACTGGTGGCGCAGCAATGATGCTAATGAGCTTCGTAATGTTCTTTGTATTCTCTGTGGTTCTTTCTCTATCACCTGAGCAACTAGCAACAGCGCAAGCAGAAAACATCAGTGTTCTGTCTTACCTGGCGAACATCCACGAATCTCCGTTAATTTCTTTAATGGGTCCTCTTGTTGCTTTTGCTGCAATCACTTCAAGCTACTTTGGTCACTTCCTGGGTGCACATGAAGGTCTTGTAGGACTAGTAAAATCTGGCTCAAGCATGCCAGTTAAGAAGATTGAGAAAATCTCTCTTGGCTTCATCGTTATTACAACCTGGATCGTTGCAATCGTTAACCCTAGCATCCTGGGAATGATTGAAACTATGGGCGCACCGATGATCGCTGGTATCCTATTCTTAATGCCTGTAATCGCAATGTATAAAGTACCCGCTATGGCGAAGTACAAGACATCAGCACCGGTAAGTATTTTTACCGCTCTATGTGGTATTGCAGCTATTACTTCTGTAATCTACGGCGCGTTATAATACAATCATCGCTATAACAGCGATAACTATCGTTTACGGCTTATTCATCAAAGAAAATGTGCTACAGCGCATAGCCTTCTGAGACAATTTGCGTAAAATAGATGATACTTAAGAGCAGGAAGCGTTTGCCACCTGCTCTTTTGTTTTTCTAGTGATCTCGCCAAGGAAGGGGCGGGAATTATAAAAACTATGACAGTCTTGGCCTGAGGCAAGAGCGCTTCCCCCGACTGAGGTAATACACATGATCAGTGTTTTTGATATCTACAAAATCGGTGTGGGTCCTTCCAGTTCACACACTGTTGGCCCAATGAAAGCAGGTAAAGAGTTTATTGATGACCTGCGCGCTATGGGAAAATTACGTGATATAACCAAAATTACCGTCGATGTTTATGGTTCACTTTCTCTTACCGGTAAAGGTCACCACACAGATATCGCTATCATTATGGGCCTTGCGGGCAACAGCCCTGAGCATGTTGATATCGATAGTATTCCAGGCTTCATTGGCCGCGTAGAAGAAACTGAACGCCTACCTGTTGGTATGCACTGCCACACCGTTGAATTCCCTCGTGACGGTGGTATGAACTTCCATACGACTAACCTTCCTCTTCACGAAAATGGCATGTCAATCCACGCATGGATTGGTGATGAAGAAGCGTATACGAAAACGTATTATTCCATCGGTGGTGGTTTCATCGTCGATGAAGAGAACTTTGGTAAAGAACAAGTATCTAACGTCACAGTACCTTACATGTACACAAAAGCTGATGAGCTTTTGAGCCATTGTAAAGAGTACGGCCTATCTATCAGCGCTCTCGTGATGGCAAATGAACGAGCGATGAACGCAGAAGACGAAATCAATACTTACTTCTCGAAAATCTGGAAGACCATGCGTGAATGTATGGAACGCGGTATGAACGAAGAAGGTATTTTGCCTGGCCCTCTACGCGTACCTCGCCGTGCTGCCGCTCTTTACCAACAGTTAATGGCAACTGAGAAATTCAGCAATGACCCAATGACCGTTGTTGATTGGGTAAACATGTATGCATTTGCGGTAAACGAAGAAAATGCAGCGGGCGGTCGTGTCGTAACAGCACCGACCAATGGTGCATGTGGCATTATTCCTGCGGTTTTGGCTTACTACGATAAGTTCGTTCAAAATGTTGGCCCTAAAGACTACACCCGCTACTTCGCCGCTTCCGGCGCTATCGGTGGTCTTTATAAGCGTAATGCCTCTATCTCTGGTGCTGAAGTCGGCTGTCAGGGTGAAGTCGGTGTCGCATGTTCTATGGCGGCAGCAGGCCTTGCTGAACTGATGGGCGGTAGCCCTGAGCAAGTCTGTATGGCGGCTGAAATCGCTATGGAGCACAACCTTGGCCTGACTTGTGACCCGGTTGCTGGCCAGGTACAGGTGCCGTGTATCGAGCGTAACGGTATTGCCGCAGTTAAAGCAATTAACGCATGCCGTATGGCGCTTCGCCGTTCATCAGAGCCGCGCGTTTCACTTGATAAAGTTATTGAGACAATGCTTGAAACCGGCAAAGACATGAATGCGAAATACCGTGAGACATCTCAGGGTGGTCTGGCAATCAAGGTTATTTGTTAATCACAGAAACGAGATAAGGCAAGCGAGTCACTAAAAACTCACTTTACGAAGCTCGATACTATCGTAAAAAGCTACCGTCTATCGGTGGCTTTTTTTGTTTGGTTTCTCTCTCGTTACTGACTTCTAGCCGCTTGCCACTTTCAACAATACCTCAATATCTTCTGCAAGCGCCTCACCACACTGTAGCGTGGTGATCCATGAAATGGGAATCCCCTTATCATCACCAAAACCGTAACAAGCTCCTGCTAATGCGCCGACGATGATACCGCGACCACAGGAATCACCCGACACCAGTATATTTTTGATAATTGCTTCGGTATAGCTTTCACTGTTTTTTAAAATCCAGGCAGCCATCGGTATACTATCAACCAGATGATTAGCTGGGTTGACTATCGATAGTACATGCTTGAGATCGTTCACATCGCCACTGAGTACCCTCACCTGCTCAATTAAATCCTGGGTCTTCGGCTCCGATTTGATTTTTAAGACATTCAGTACCGGCTCCATACGTCGTGAACGTAATGCTTCATTCAGGGCGCAGGCAAATGCCTTGGCACTGGAAATGGCAATATCATTTTGATGGGTTATACCGACAATGCGCTCAATTTCCTGCTCTAACTTGTCTGAAGGATGCTTTAAAGCCACTAATGCAGGTACGGCACATAAAGCTGTATTCTGATCGTCATCACAACCTGAGTCTTCCGGCCAATCTTCGGGTGGAAGGGAAAACAAGCTCAGTAATAATGCTTGGGTCGGACTATCGACATAACCGACAAATTCGCCACCCGGACCGAAATAATCCAGGACTTGTTGCTGAATGCTGTGGGTATCAACATCGGGATTTGCCAGCAGCCGAATATATAGCGCTAACCACTCACCGTAGGCTGTAAGCTCACCGGCAGTTAGTTTGTCATGCGCATAATAGCTGTCAACACCTTGATAGTGCGAAGGGTCGGGTTCTATGAATGGGAAGTGAGGTAAGTTAGTAAGCGTTTTGACACGTTCTGGGGAGTAAATCCAGTGTGTTCCCATACTCGCGGCATCGGCCACTAATGCCCCCATCAGCGCTGCGTAACGTTGCGCCATACAACCTCCAGTAATAAACCAAGCTTCTGATAACAATAATCATAGTTGGTAGAGGATATATACCCAACTACTTTAATATGCAGTGTTCGGCGAGAATTCAGTCACTTTTAGACAAGGCAGTTATATGATCGAATAGGGTTTTATTGAAGTTAGGTATATACAGGTACAAAAAAACCCCGCTGATGCGAGGTTTTTGAATGTTCGGTCAGATTAAGCCGCCGCTTTCAGGCTTACTTTCTCTTTCTTCACTTCGCCTACAGGCAGAATTGTGCGGCCGTATTCGTTGTTCAGTACCTGCGCCATAGCAAAGTAGATTGCGCTCGCACCACAGATAATACCTTCAAAACCAGCAATCGTGCCGATTAGTTCGCTACCAGTGAAATCACGAGCAGCCAACAGGAAGAATAGTACCGTCAGAGAACCGAATACGAACTGTTTTGCACGTGGGTAGCATAGCGAGCCGACAAACATGAATGCCGTGAATACACCCCACAGACCCAAGTACCAACCCATAAAGTTTGCTGGGCTTGCTGCTGCTAAGCCCATTTTCGGCATAACAATCAGACCAACCAGAGTCAACCAGAACAGACCGTATGACGTAAACGCAGTGGTACCAAATGTATCGCCACGCTTGAAGCACATCATGCCCACTAGTACTTGACCAATACCACCGTAAAAAATACCCATTGCAAGGATCATAGAATCAATCGGGAAGAAACCCGCATTATGGATATTCAAAAGGATAGTGGTCATACCAAAACCCATTAGGCCAAGCGGCGCCGGGTTAGCTAGTTTCGTGGACATTTAGTTCCCCTACAGGAGTAATTCAACAAAAACGATAAAATTTCAAAAATGGATGCATCTTAAATGCGCGGCGAATTCTAATGGATGATGAGGGGTAGATCAATCCAAATTAGGACTAAAATTCATCCTTAGAGGAAAAAAACATGATTATATTTGAAATCTTTACATTTTTTTTGAACTTAGAATGCAGTTGATGAAAAAAGGACTCCCGCTAGTATCACAAATGAACACCTATTCAGAAAAAACGACTGTTCCGCTGAAGGTTCTGCCTAGCCCCCTTCCACATACATTATCAATAGTAAAGTGCCTGAAGATGGCACAACTTCGGTGATGATGTACTAGTGTGTGGCCGCGGCGGCAGACAGATCAAGCGGCTCTACAGCCTCAACCCCATTTTGCGTCGAATAATAAGCTGGGGGTGTCTCGGGTTGAATATTACCCAGGCTTTCTGGTTGCGAACCCAGGTTTGCTCGTAACTGTTGTATAACCTGCTTCTGACTTTCGACCAATAAGGTTAACGTCTGTATTTCCTGATCTTTGGCAGGATTTTGCTGCGCCCTAATACGCTTAACAACGCGCTGCTGACGTGCAGCTGCTACACCATCCGTAATTAATTGAGCCTGGGTACGGATCGGCTTATCTCGCCAATCCGTATCATTAAGGGCACGTGAAATACGCAGTAATTTAGCTTCAATTTCTAGAATGAAATTCTCATACTCATCTTTACTGCGGTCACGCAGACTTTGTACTTCCAGTGCAATATGTGCCGCATGGTCGAGTTCAAACTGGATCTCCGTGACAGCTTTGTTAATTGTCGCAAAGTCTCTCGGTGACAGGTCAATAACAGCATTCCCCGTACCAATTTCTGCCTCTACACGTGCGTAGCTCAGGGGAGCGTAATATTTCACATCTTTTTGACGTAAACTGCGTAACTCACTCTCTAGCGGTGCGATATAGATCTTTTTCACCGTCTTCACTTCTAAACTATGGCTGCGTTCGAGAAACTCATCCTGCTCTTCACGGGCATCACTGATATCTTCTTGCTCAACTAAACTGAATAATTTGGCATATAATCGATTCAATCGAGTGTATTCACTGCGGTAGTATTGCTCGGCATCTAAGGAATTAAGATAGCGCATTTGCTCAATTGCAGATTCGAGTACGTTATCAGCCTGTACTTTCAAACGCTCCAGATCCGTTAAGATTAACTGGACTTGATGTATCTCATCGTTGAACCGTTCAAGGTAAGTTGTCGAGGAAAAAATAGAGTAGTTTTCAAATGCGACTTCTGGTTGATCAGAAAATTCCAGATAAAGTGAATCTGCATTTTTCCATCCAGACTGAAGTGCATTAAATTTATTCGGAGAGTAGAGCGCCAGATGCTCTATGTTCATCATCTTCTGTTGCCACTTCTTATGCGTTTTTAGCGCATTTTGGTAGGCATTTTCAGTGTTGATTTCAGAGGTCGCCGCCAGATTGTCTTCCGGTGTACTTTGGCAGCCACTCAGTAAAGTAGCAAAAAACAGTACAAGTGCCACTTTCCTTATATTATTCATATTCTCTTCCGCTTTTATTCTTCTTATTGCAATTCCATTCGCAAACTATTTAAAAAACAAAAAAACTGAATCACTTATTAAAGCAACATCAATTAAAAGTGTGACTGCACGAAGTTGTTAGCTATATAAATCAAGTGTATCTGAGTCTTAATAGGTACTAAAGCCCTTATTATTAAAGACGCTCCCCTGTCTATGCTCAGGGTTATCTTATTGACCATCAATGTAGCACAACTCCCGCATTGCGAAAATCATCTAAATTTGGCTCGATATATCAATTTTGCATTCCTGACAAACTTGCTCCAGGATCCCCTGCAAACGTTGCTTGTTAAGCGGTAACGGATTTCCCTTTATCGCATTTGAGCGCAAGGCATCTTCGGCAACGTCATCAAACATGGTGTCACATAACCCAAATTGCGAAACTGGCGGCAAGTTTAACCGCTTTAACGTTCGTTTCGTCCATAAAATGCCATCAATATCTTCGGCGTTGATCCGTCCGGTCACAATACAGGCCAATTGCCGATAACGATTAAGTACATCCGCACGGCCTGCTTCTCTTGCCGCTAAGATATTTTCCTGCATCACAAAAGGGGCCAACTGGGCGGTAATAAGCCCATGAGGCGAATCTATCCGCCCGCCGAGTGCCGACGCCAAACCATGTGCGGCCCCTAATTTTGCATTGGCCAGCGCCATTCCCCCTAACATCGCAGCAAATGACATATCAGATCGCGCCCGCGGATCATCATCTTCACAAGCAGGAATGATCGCTCCGGCTAAGCGCCTTAAACCTTCTTCGCACACCATGTCAGTCAGAGGGTTAGGAGCACCACAAACATACGCTTCCATCAAGTGGGTAAATGCATCCATACCACAGCATCCCGACAATACAGGGTCCATACCATAGGTTAAGGTTGGATCGACAATGGCCAGATCCGGCAGCATATCAGGGCTGTTCAGGCTCACTTTGACATTTTCCTGAGCAGAACGTAGCACGGCATTCTTACTGACTTCCGAACCGGTACCTGCCGTGGTTGGAATCGCAATAAAGGGTAACGGTTTCGCCTGCAGCGGCACATTGCGTCCCACGACGTCAACATAATCATAAACGCTTCCCTGATTGGGAATAAGCGCCGCCAGCGCCTTCCCGGCATCAAGAACACTTCCGCCTCCAAGCGCTATCACCATATCCGGGCGGAATCTTCGCCCCATCGCCGCCATTTCTTCAATCATGGCAATCAGAGGCTCACCGAGCACAGCAACCTGCTGGTAGCGCATGTTCTGCTGTTTTAGGTAACCGACAACCGGTTCTGACCGTTGGCTATCTTTACCGGTGACTAACAAGACGCTATAGCCAAATTGGTTAAAAGCTGAAAATGAGTGACTCAGCGCCCCTTCGCCAAAAACAATCCTTGAAGACGTCATAAACTGAAACATAGGTTCTCCGCTACACAAATAGCATCATCTAATTTGAGAAGGGACTAACGAGCTGTCAGTGTAAAACTGACACTACCTTGAGGGGTTTTATGCCCTTATTTCAATCATAATCCTCTTCTGATATCAGGGGCTGTTTATCTTTCAACATAATTGCGGCAATGTTGAAAGATAAACACCCCCTCATGAGTGTGCACCGGTAACAATTCCTCGTTTTGATTCTGGACAATATTCCCCTCATATTGAAAAAGTCTCGTAACATAACAAGCGATCTATCACATTAGGCAATGATGCGGCTTTTACTACCAATCGGTTTTATCTATCAGAGCGAGAGATAAAACCCTCTTTCTCATCAGTAAGAGTCACGTTATAGTGAGCGTAATAAAGTTGAGGAGAGAAATTATGTTCGTTGTTATTTTTGGCCGCCCCGGTTGCCCGTTCTGTGTTCGCGCTAAAGAGCTCGCTGAAAAGCTAAAAGAAGATCGTGATGATTTTAACTTCCGCTACGTTGACATTCATGCTGAGGGGATCAGTAAAGCGGACCTAGAAAAAACCGTCGGCAAGCCGGTTGAAACCGTGCCTCAAATCTTCGTCGATCAAGAGCACATTGGCGGCTGCACTGAATTTGAAGCCTACGCAAAAGCAAATCTGCAACTCTTCCAATAATTCACTCCAGCGGGTATTACCGAAACGGGGTACCTCCAATAAAGGGCTGAATACTCAGCCCTTTTATATTTACTGCACTTTATTATCAATCTGATGACAAACGGTATAAAGCCACTGCTCAAGCAGATTTTCCTCACCCATCGTTTCCAGTGAATTTTTTACACTGTTTTTACCTTTAATAGGTATAACAAACCTCTAAAATCAGCTAGAATTTCGGCACTTTTATCGCGCCTACCCTTCCCGGATATAATGTTGTGAATATCAACGTAGCAGCTCTTCTTCATCAGAATGATATTCTGTTGCTTTTTGTCGTTCTTGCCGTCGGTCTTAGTTTTGGAAAAATTCGAATAGCCAACATGCAAATTGGCAACTCAATTGGAGTATTACTTACAGCCCTGTTATTCGGAAATGCCGGATTTACCTTTAATACCGAAGCCCTCAACATCGGTTTCATGCTGTTCATTTTCTGCGTTGGTATCGAAGCGGGACCAAACTTTTTTGGTATTTTTTTCCGCGACGGTAAACATTATTTATTACTTGCCTTAGTGGTGTTGCTTTCTGCCATCACCATCACCATGACCATGGCTCATTACCTAAACCTTGATTTAGCTTTGGCCACCGGATTAATGGCCGGATCTCTGACCGCTACACCGGTCTTGGTGGGTGCTAAAGATGCACTTAATAGTGGCTTGTCCGGGATCAGCGACGCCAGTACCATCCAGCAAATGGTTGACAGTCTGAGTGTCGGTTATGCGATGTCTTACTTAGTTGGCTTGATTAGCCTGATTCTGCTGGCGAAGCTGATGCCGAAACTACAGAAACAAGATCTGGCTGAATCATCACAGCAAATTGCCCGCGAGCGTGGGATTGGTGAAATTGCCCAACGGAAAGTCTATCTGCCCATTATCCGGGCTTACCGGGTTGGCCCGGAACTGATCAACTGGATTGACGGCAGAAACCTGCGCGAGCTGGGCATTTATCGCCAGACAGGTTGTTATATAGAACGTATTCGTCGTAACGGAATTTTGGCAAACCCTGATGGTGATGCGATCTTACAGGAAGGCGATGAGATCGCATTGGTTGGCTATCCTGACAGCCATGCCCGACTGGATCCGAGCTTCCGCAATGGTAAAGAAGTGTTTGACCGTGACCTTCTCGATTTACGTATCGTAGAAGAAGAAATCGTGGTTAAAAACGATAGCATTGCAGGAAAACGTTTATCCGATCTGAACCTGTCTGAATACGGGTGTTTCCTTAACCGAGTCGTCCGGGCGCAAATCGAAATGCCGATGGACCATAATATCCGGCTCAATAAAGGCGATATTTTGCAGGTCAGTGGCGAAAAAAGCCGGGTTTTAGGCTTAGCTGAACGTATCGGCTTTATCTCCATTCACAGTCAGATCGCCGATTTGTTGGCCTTTTGCTGTTTTTTCATTGTTGGTTTACTGATCGGTACTATCACGATGGTCTTCGGCCATATCGCCTTTGGGCTAGGTAGCGCGGCAGGCCTGTTGCTTGCGGGGATTACCCTGGGCTTTTTGCGAGCCAACCACCCTACTTTTGGTTATGTGCCGCAAGGCGCATTGAATATGGCCAAGGATTTGGGTTTGATGGTCTTTATGGTCGGTATTGGGTTAAGCGCGGGTTCTAATTTGCTTGAATCGATCACCCAGATTGGTCCGACTGTCTTTGTGACCAGCATTATGGTCAGTGTCATCCCAGTGGTATTAGCCTATCTATTCGGTGCCTATATCTTAAAAATGAACCGGGCTTTGCTTTTCGGGGCGATTATCGGTGCCCGCACCTGTGGCCCGGCAATGGACATGATCAACGAGCATGCAAGAAGCACTATTCCGGCCTTGGGCTACGCTGGTACCTATGCGATTGCCAACGTACTGTTAACGATCGCGGGTACATTGATCATCATCCTGAACTAGCCGCTCTTCTTTTAAAGACGCTGAACGATCAACGATCCCTTTAGTTTTTGATCAGTCAGCGTCTATTCAGTCACATTGCCTACACTTATGGTCGCAAGCTGTCTCTCTATTAAGTATATTCAATAGATATATTTATCTTTGGTAATCAAAATTATGCGTATCCTAATTGTCGAAGATGACCAAATTCTGAGTCATCATCTCAAATCCCAACTCAGTGAACTAGGTCATCAAATTCAATGTGCTGGCACAGCCGAAGAAGGCTTGTTTTTTGCGCAAAACTACCCCAATGATATCGCTATTGTCGATATCGGATTACCTGATCGCGATGGTATCAGTCTGATTAAAGACATGCGGAAAAAAGGATTACGCCTACCCGTCCTGATCCTGACCGCGCGCTCAAACTGGCAAGATAAAGTCACCGGGCTTGAAGCCGGTGCTGACGACTACCTCGTCAAACCGTTCCAGAAAGAAGAGATGGTGGCTCGGCTGAGTGCTCTGGTACGCCGCAGCGCCGGATTCGTGAAACCGGAAATGACCGCTGGTGACATCCGGGTAGACTTATTAGCCAAGCAAGTCTACGTTGGGGAAACACAGCTTGAACTCACCGCCTTTGAATACGATTTACTGGAATACCTGATGCGCCATAGCCGCCAGGTAGTCTCAAAACAGCGCCTGCTAGATGTACTTTATGAAGATCAGGAAGGCGATCCGAATACCATTGAGGTTATGATCAGCCGCTTGCGTAAAAAGTTCAGCAAAACAGGCCAGGAAAACCCGATTTCAACCATTCGCGGGCAGGGTTACATTTTCGAGTTACCCGCTCAATGAGGCGACTCCTTAAACCCCGATTACGTCGCCGGGTCTTAGTGGCCTCGGTGGCCATTATCGTCCTGATCACATCCGCCCTGGCCGGAGTCATTAATCAGCTATATACCCAAAGCTATATGGCTGCTTATTCATCTGAACTGGTAGCGCAAATGCCAATGGTGGTCGCTCAGCTAAACCGTGCCGGGTTGATCAAGGATATGGACAAGTGGATTAAATCTGTTGACCCTTCAGATACCGACTATATGTCGGTTATGTGTGATGCTAACGACAATACAGTATGGCTGTCAGATGAGGCAAAAAAAGCTAATATTTCAAATATTTGTAATTATTTGCCGGATGAGATACCGACACCCACTTTAATTGAGTCACCGAACAACACCAGCTACATTGCTTACAACCTGGGACGGGAGCGTGAAGATGGCAGCATTTATCAACTGGTCGTTCTACGCCCTGGTGATGCCTTTGAATCGTCTCTGGCCAAATTGCACAAACGCACGACCTTTTACCTTGGTCTGTTTGTCTTGATTGCCATTGCCTTTCTGATTGCCGCATTCCACTGGAGTTTTCAGCCACTGCGAAAACTGGCAATCCAACTCGATGAGATGACAGATGCTAAACGAGATCGATTAGACAGTAATTATCCCATGGAGCTTCAGGATATTACTCTCGCTCTCAACCGTTTGATCCGGATCAGTAACGACCAGAAAGGGCGTTATCGTCATGCCATGGACGATCTGGCCCATAGCCTCAAAACCCGTTTGGCCGCAACCAATGCATTGCTCGATGACAAAGAGATCGCCCGCAATGAATTGAATACGCGTGTGATGGAACAAATCAGTCAGATGGATGATCAGGTTCAGTATCAGCTAAAACGTGCCATGATGGGCCAACAAGGGCTGCAGAAAGATAAAACTGAACTCAAACCTGCGATTGACAGTTTTGGCCGTATGCTGAGTAAGATTTATGGCGACAAGCAAGTACTCTTGCGCTGTCAGTTTTCCCCATCGCTGAAACTGCCTGTTAACCGTGACGATTTAATGGAGTTACTGGGTAACTTATTAGAAAACGCCTATCGCTTCTGTATCAGCGAAGTACGGGTTAACGTAACCGAGCAAGACGATCACTTCCTGATCCGTATTGAAGATGACGGACCGGGGGTCGCCCCCGCGATGCGAGAAGCCATATTCCAGCGAGGTATTCGCGCCGACCAGCTCAATCCCGGGCAAGGTATCGGCCTGTCGGTCTGCCATGAAATCGTTGAGAGTTACCAAGGCCAGATCCATGTTGAAAAGGCCAAAATCGAAGGAGCGGCATTTGTCATTCGCCTGCCGAAACATTAAGTTCAGGAACAAGTGCCGAGTGACAAGGGACAAGTAGCAAGGGAAGAGATTCTATCTTGATTCTAGGTCCTAGAACTAACTTCGTATCTCGGTTCTCAACTCTCGCTTCTGCCCCATAAAAAAACCGCCATTTGGCGGTTTTTTCTTTCTGGTTTGAAAATCTGATTAGATCGTTTCGACATCAAACTCGACAAGCGGATTCACATCAGCGTCATAATCAACAGACTCGATACCGAAACCGAACAGCTTCATGAACTCATCTTTGTATTGCTGGTAATCTGCAACATCAAACAAGTTTTCATTGGTTACGTTAGGCCATAGCTCACGACAATGCTTCTGAATATCTTCACGCAGCTCCCAGTCATCCAGACGAAGACGATTAGCTTCATCAACTTCCGGGGCTGTGCCATCCGCCTTATACAAGCGCTGAGTGAACATACGATAAATCTGTTCCATACAGCCTTCGTGTACACCTTCTTCACGCATCTTCTTGAAGACCATCGCGATGTACAGTGGCATTACCGGGATTGCAGAGCTTGCCTGTGTTACCACGCTCTTAAGTACAGCCACATTTGCAGAGCCACCACTGGCAGACAGTTTACGATTCAACTCTGTTGCTGCACGATCAAGATCCATCTTTGCCTTGCCCAGAGCACCATGCCAGTAGATTGGCCAGGTGATTTCGGTACCGATGTAACTGTAAGCAACGGTCTTACACCCATCAGCCAGCACGCCAGCATCTGCCAGAGCATTGATCCAGAGTTCCCAGTCCTGACCACCCATAACGGTAACGGTATCAGTAACTTCCTGCTCGGTTGCAGGCTCTATGCTTGTTTCAATCAATACATCTTTGTTGGTATCAACCGCCGTCGCCGTGTACGTTTCACCCATCGGCTTCAGGCATGAACGAACAACTTCGCCCGTTTCAGGCATTTTACGAACCGGTGATGCTAATGAGTACACCACCATATCAATCTGACCCAATTCTTCTTTGATCAGATCGATCGTTTTTTGTTTGGCTTCATGAGAGAAAGCATCACCGTTCAGGCTCTTCGCGTAAAGACCTTCTTCTTTCGCTAGTTTGTCAAACGCTGCTGAGTTATACCAACCTGCCGTACCTGGTTTTTTCTCTGTACCTGGTTTTTCAAAGAACACGCCAATCGTCGCCGCACCGCCGCCAAAGGCCGCAGCAATGCGGGAAGACAAGCCGTAACCACTGGAAGAACCGACAACCAGTACACGTTTCGGCGCGTTGGCGATTGGGCCTTGTGCTTTAGTATAAGCAATTTGTTCTTTAACGTTCTCTTCACAGCCGATCGGGTGTGTTGTCGTACAAATAAATCCACGAATTCTAGGTTTGATGATCATTTTCAACTTCCCTTACATAATTGACTGTAGGATAAAAGGTTACCGACAAATTCGCATTATTTTTATGCGCGAAAACGCTAAATATAGCAGTGGTTGGAGGTGTTATTGACGATTTTAGCCAAGTAATACCACTCGGATCCATTATTCCGATTGGTATAATGGCACTGTCCCGGTGCTCTGCTCGAGCGCTGTTCAGATCATATCTGGTCAAAAAAGTGCCACGCATTTGCGTGGCACATGGGAAACACCAGGTTTATTCTTCCATTGTAGAGTGCTTATTGTCCGATTAAAGAGCAATGACTCTTAAGCAGCCTTCCCTGGTTGCAGGCTGCTCTTTTTGAAATGATCAGCAGCAAAGTTATCGACTTGAATCGCTTTTTGCCTGAGCTGCTCAGCATTGTCCATTTTTTCAACATCCTCTTTTGTGACGATGCCGGCACTCAGAGCAAGCTGCAATTTTTCGGTTAAGGACGCTTTGCGTGGGATCTCTCCCGCTTTTACGGCCTTGGCCAATTTTCGTTCAATGTCTTTGACACTATGCATCGCAACAAAAGCACGTTCCATGATGGCTACCGGATCCGATTCTTTTTCACCGATATAACACAAGCTAGTCAAACGTTCGCGGTGCGCTCCTGGTGTCATTAGCAATTCTGCAATTTTAACGGTGACATCATCACTTGGCGCCTTGTAGCGAATACCCAGCGGGAACAGCAGGGCACGCAAGATGCTGCCAACCCCTTTGCGAGGGAAGTTATTCATCACATCATCGAATGCAACGCCGCACTGATGCAAGCAGTGTTGCAGCGCATAATGCACCATCGGTAAATCCTGCTGCTGGCGGCCTTCGCCTTCAAAGCGTTTCAAGGTTGCCGATGCCAGGTACAAATGACTCAAGACATCACCCAATCGGGCTGACACTAATTCGCGACGCTTTAGCTCCCCCCCCAGGCTGAGCATTGCGAAGTCAGCCGCTACCGCTAATGCGCGACTCATACGTGATAGGTGGCGATAATAATCCGCCGTCTCGCCGCTGACTGGCGCGGCGTTAAAGCGTGAGCCAGAAAAAGCATTGAGCATTGATTTTGCGACGTTACCTGTCGCAAAACGGATGTGCTTAGACAGCAAGCCATCAAACTCTTTTGCCCCTTGCTCGGCATCGCCGTTTGCTGCCGCTTCCATCTCTTTCAAGACAAAGGGATGGCACCGGGTCGCTCCCTGACCAAAAATCATCAGGTTACGAGTCAGAATGTTGGCCCCTTCTACGGTAATTGCGACCGGTATACCGAAATAGTGATGGCCAAGATAATTCATTGGCCCAAGCTGAATTGCGCGACCAGCATGAATATCCATTGAATCATTCAGGATCGTACGTGCCATTTCCGTCATGTGATATTTGGCAATCGCTGTCACAATTCCCGGGGTTTCCCCCATATCAAGTGAAGTCGTGGTGAGCGTCCGTGACGCTTCAAGCATGTAGGTATACCCCCCTATACGCCCCATTGCCTGAGCAACACCTTCAAAGTTACCGATCGACATACCAAACTGTTTACGCACGTAGGCATAAGCTCCCGTTGTACGTGCCGTCAGGTGGCCTATGGCGGCCCCTAATGCGGGTAATGAAATGCCCCGCCCTGCTGACAGGCATTCCACCAGCATACGCCAGCCTCGACCCACATATTCCTGTCCACCGATAACCCATTCCATCGGGATGAACACATCTTGACCGCGAGTTGGCCCGTTCATGAAGGCCATATTCAGGGGATCGTGACGCTCGCCGATTTCCACTCCCTGGTGATCAGCCGGGATCAACGCGCAGGTAATGCCAATATCGACTTTATTACCCAGCAGCCCGTTTGGATCCTGCAATTTAAAGGCAAGACCTAACACCGTCGCCACGGGAGCCAGTGTGATGTAACGCTTATTCCAGCTCAGCTTAATACCCAGTACTTCTTGGCCTTGGTATTCGCCGTAACAGACAACCCCCATGTCGGGAATGCCACCCGCATCAGAACCGGCTTCCGGGCCGGTCAGTGCAAAGCATGGCACTTCTTCGCCATGAGCAAGGCGAGGCAGCCAGTAATCTTTTTGCTCCTGGGTCCCATAATGGGATAACAGTTCGCCCGGACCCAATGAATTTGGCACCATTACCGAAACTGCAGCACTCAAGCTACGGGTTGCAATGCGAGTAACAATGGTCGAATTAGCCAATGCCGAAAAATTTAATCCGCCATATTCTTTGCTGATAATCAGCGAAAAGAATTTTTCTTTACGTAAGTATTCCCAAACCTCAGGTGATAAGTCTTTATCTTCCTGAACAATCTGATGATCGTTCAGCATTTCAAGCAAGGTTTCAAGTTTGGTATCGATAAATATTTGCTCTTCATCCGTGAGCTTTGGCTTAGGGTAGTTCAACAACGTATTCCAGTTAGGTGAACCACTGAACAACTCACCATCCCACCAGACACTGCCAGCCTCCATCGCTTCACGCTCGGTTTCTGATAGTGGCGGCAGCACTTTTTTAAACATCTTAAAAGCGGGATCACTGATGTAGCGTTTACGTAAGTTGGTTAAAGTGCTCATTTTTCAGGTCCTTTTGTTTCATTTATCGTTATTTTTTCATGTGGGTATACATTTCTTTTTATTTTATTCCGTGCCGGTTGACGTTGCGCCGACGAGAGACAAACCTTGCTCTATCGGAGCCGAAACACCTGCTGCCAGATAAGGCATCAGACGGTCAATTAAGTCTTCTGTTTCCACTTTTCGTGAGAAGTCATTTTCAGCGATTTCACATAACGCAGTACTCGAAGCCATGGTAAATACCGACGCCCCCAAGGTGAAATGCAATCGCCAGAATAATGTTTCTGGATCTAATGATGGATTGGCGCGGCAAACAGCGGTGGTAAATAACGTCAATACATTGTCGTAGCGGGTCATTATGAACCAGCGCAGGTGCCCCTGAACGTCGGTATAGCTACGGCCAATCAATGACATAAAAATAGTCGATCCCTGATGGCGAAAGTCATTTAATAAAACCAGAGGGTTTTTGAGGCAGCGAAAAACATCTTCCATCATAATTTCATCTCGGGTTAACAGCACCTCCAGCTCATTTTTCAATGCTGGCATGAACTGTTCCAGGTAACGGCTTAAAACCGCTCTCACCAGTGTCTTTTTATCACCAAAATGGTAATTAACCGACGCGAGATTAACGCCCGCTTTACTGGTTATAGTCCTTAAAGACGTTTCCTTGAATCCGTGCTCAGCAAATAGCAGCTCTGCAGCATCCAAAATACGGCCCTTCGTTTCTCCTTTTCCCGCCATTTTCACTCACCCGTATTAAACACATGTTTAAACTTTACATCTCATTAATATTTTTAACAAGTGGTGGATAATCAAACAGTGATATTCCTGCGCCATGGACACGGTAAAGCGTTGAGAGTGTGATGATGATCGCCTAATGTGGCGCGGCTGAGACAAGGTGAAAGCCAGACATGCATGATAGGAAATATGATGGTTCAATTTGCGATGAAATATTTCTATTTAGATTAATAGCTATAAAATCAATCGTTAACAGCGATATTTTAAAGTCTTCAATTTATAACTGAAAATAGGGCAGAAAAAACTGATAAATATCACATTTCATGGGAACAAAAAACAGGCTAATGGGTCTTATATTATGCCACTGCTTTTTTTAGAAGATTTTCTTCAGAACCCGTCCCCTCGTAGAGATGGGTTTTCTTTGTTGTATGTGACTAAGCCAGCGCTCTGCGGGCTTAGTCCGGCAACCACTTGTTCCAGCGAAGACTACAAACGCTTTAACACCTGCGCCAATAGCTGAATACGCGGTTCAATAGAATCAATGAGCAAATATTCTTTATCACTGTGAAAACCCGCGCCCATTGGCCCAAAACCATCAAGCGTCGGCGTACCCATTGCGGCCGTAAAGTTACCATCTGAACCACCACCGGCATCTTCCCAGCCATAGACAATATTTAGCTTATCCGCTTCTTCACTGACCAAACGGATCAGAGCTTCGGTGTCTGCACTTGGCTGCATGGAAGGTTTAAACGTCGCGCGATTGACCGTGACCCTCGCGCCCTTTTCAAAAGGTGCTTGAGCCATTTCGCGTAATCGGCCATCAATCGTTTCTGCCTCATCAGTATTCCAGAACCGTAGATCAACAATGGCTTTGGCATAATCCGGCACCACATTCACCGCCATTCCGCCTTCGATAACACCGACATTCATCGTTGTTCCGGTTTCAAGGTTAACCATGCCTTTAATTGCCAATGCCCATTGGCTCAGTTCATAGATAGCGGACACGCCTTCACTCAAGGCAGATCCGGCGTGAGAAGCGACGCCATGAAATTCAATTTCATACTTTGCGTTGCCTTTACGGGAACGAATTAAATTACCCGTCGGACGAGCAGCTTCGCACACCAACACCTGGCCGCTTTTACGGGCAATACTTTCCAGCCATTGGCGAGAATATATTGAACCGATTTCTTCGTCACAATTTAATACCACAACAATCGATAAACGTGCCAACTCATCCGACGTCAGAGCTTGCAGAGCATACCAAGCACTGAGGATGCCTGACTTCATATCCGTAGCACCCGGACCATAGATTTTATGCTCATCGAAAGTCATTGGCCGCTCTGAGACAGTACCCGCCGGGAACACGGTATCCATATGGCCACTGAGCATCACATCATAGAAACCGGCATCTGGCCTATTGGTGATTTCCAAGCAAGGACCCGCTTTGTCATCCAGCTGATGACGAATCACGGTAAAGCCAATTTGTTCAAACATCGGTGTAAGAATGTCAGCGATTTGAGCAATTCCCTCAGGGGTATAACTGCCGCAATCCACATTAACCAGTTGTTCAAGCTGGTCCAGATATGTTTTCAGGTCAAAATTCAGAGCCATCTTGCTTCCTTTAATGCTTAAGAGAGGCCACGACTGACACGGTTACAGCATGAATGCGATATGTCAGGCCACAAATATACCCAGGCAACTTCACAATACGAGACGCATCATTAGGAAGGGGGGGATACAGGCGAACAATGTGCCAGAGCCGCATTTGTCGTACCCTGATTTAAATCACATCTTGGCGAAACAGCTCAGATCGTCACCGCAAAATAGTAGGAATAATACCCTTAACATATCAACATCTTAAAAAAAATGGGCAGAAAGCGCACCACGTCTTTGAACTAACCCTAAAAAGACCGGTCATAATTAGTAGCATCAAGATTAGAGACATATGTTTTTGTGAGCTGGCCGCCCCACAAAGTCTTCTCTTCTGTAATCGACAATGCCACTGCTACTTAACTCCTTATTGTGTAAATAGAACTTTGGCTCGCTGATTATCAGCGAGCTTTTTTTTATCCCTTGATAACCCTCTTCAGCCTTGGTCGTTATACCTAATCCACCTAAAAAATACGAGATTCTGAACAATATTGGGGATTCCTGACATAAATGTTGAACCAATGCGAATATCCGAAGTCATAACTAGTGACATTAATATTAATGAAGACAGCAACCCAGGCGGTTCCTTTTCATTAATCAGAGATGCCACTGCTGCTACAAACTCCTTATTGTTTTACGGAACATTCCTCCCGCTGATCTTCAGCGGGATTTTTTTATCTGAGTGCTTTTCCGTCCAGTTCACATCATCTAAAGTAAGAATTTTGTGTAACAAAGCCATTCATGAAGAAAAAGTGTTTTTTTTAACATTTCTTGGAACCTTCTTTGATCCCCAGAGTCATAACTAGTGACATTAATATTAATGAAGACAGCAACCCAGACGGTTCCTTTTTCATTAATCAGAGATGCCACTGCTGCTACAAACTCCTAATTGTTTTTATGGAACATTCCGCCCGCTGAACTTCAGCGGGATTTTTTTGCCTGAAAAGAGAAGGAAGACAGATCTGGGGCCACGCACAATCAGTGGCTGTCAATCTCAGGAGAAAGGCCCATTAGATCATCATGCCGCATTATTATATCCAACACCCTACAGCTTTTATCCGCGTTTATGATCTTTCCACCCGTCGAAGAATCTGCCGTAAAAATAGGCTCCGGCAAACCAGCTTTAGAGGCCATTGCGGTATAATAATGCTTTCGCGTGGGATGTGACTTTGCAGCAAGGTGCAAGACTTTTAAGGCTGGCTGCCGGTCTATAATACTAGCGATAGCCTGAATACAGTCATCAAGGTGAACCAAGTTCACGGGCTTTTCGCCTCCGGCCAGATTTTCTCTTCCGGCTAAATAGTTAACCGGATGACGCCCCGGACCAATCAGCCCAGCCAGACGCAGTACGACCAAGTTGTCGCCCCAAGATTTCCGAAGTTGTTGTTCAATATGAAAATGTGCACGGCCTGATTCCGTATCAGGTTGAGGAACGGATGTTTCCAGTACCTCCCCCGTCAAACCACCGTACACGGAGGTTGTACTGACAAAAATCACCCGCTGACATCCTGCTTGTTTTGCCGCGTCAGAGAGCGATAAGATAGCCTCCACATACTCATGACCTGTCATCGTTTTCCGCCGGGGAGGAACATTGATAACCAGTACGTCAGTTTGAAAAAATTCAGTAACGTCGCTTAACTGCTGCGTATTCTGATGTTCTTGTTTGTTTTTATCATCAAGCGCCTTTTTTTCTGCCCCATTGACCAAAGGAATGGTGAGTGCAATACCATGAACTCCGTATTGGAGAAGTTGGCTAGCAGATACAGCCTGAGTTTTACTTCCATACACCTCTAGTCCTTTTGCAACCAAATATTTTGCTAATGGCAAACCTAACCAGCCACACCCGCAAATACTCACTTTCATAAACAATAATCCTTAATCTCAGTGCAAATTACTACCCACGATATACCCAAACTACGCCGAGGTATGCAGAACTCGGAATATTTACGCGGTTTAGAGATATAACGCTGACACAGACGCCAGCGACAACAAATGGCATAAAGTCATTATATTTATTTCGACCTGTAAATTAATCCCTTCCGGATGAAATTTAATAACAGAAATAATGCCAAACCGGCCTTAAAAAGAAAATATATTCACAAAAACCTTCAGAACTGAAAGAAAAAACTCGATCCCGGTCAAACTATAATAAAAAGAGAAACCAAGATTCATGGAATTACTAGGAGCAGATCTATGAAAAGTAGTATAGTTTCAAAATAATTGGCTTCGTGAGAGCGAAATGGCCTTTAATGAAATTCAGTAACGAAGCGCGGTAATCTCCATGAATACCCTAGAAAAGATTCAAAAAAATTTAGACAATTTCAGTAAGTCTGAACGTAAAGTTGCAGAAGTGATCATCGCTTCGCCGCAAACGGCTATTCACTCTAGCATTGCGACTCTGGCTAAAATGGCCGATGTCAGTGAGCCGACAGTAAACCGTTTTTGTCGCCGTCTTGATACGAAGGGCTTCCCTGATTTTAAACTTCACTTGGCACAAAGTCTTGCCAATGGTACGCCTTATGTGAACCGTAATGTCGAAGAAGATGATGGGCCAGATGCTTATACAGCAAAGATTTTCGAATCAACTATGGCCTGCCTTGATGTCGCCAAAAACAGCATAGATCCAATGCAAATCAACCGTTCCGTTGATTTGCTGACCCAGGCCAAGAAAATCTCTTTCTTTGGCCTGGGGGCATCCGCTTCCGTGGCTCATGATGCACAAAATAAATTCTTCCGTTTCAATATTCCTATTGTTTGTTTTGATGACATCGTAATGCAACGTATGAGCGTGATTAACTGCACCGATGGTGACGTTGTCGTGGTGATTTCTCATACCGGCCGAACTAAGAGCCTGGTAGAAATTGCTCATATGGCCCGTGAAAACGGTGCTACGGTTATCGGTATTACCGCAAAAGACTCTCCACTCGATCGTGAGTGTTCTTTATCTATTTGCTTAGATGTACCGGAAGATACTGATATTTATATGCCGATGGCAAGCCGTGTTGTACAAATGACCGTAATTGATGTACTGGCAACCGGGTTCACTTTACGACGCGGTGCTGGGTTTAGAGAAAACCTGAAACGGGTGAAAGAATCGTTAAAAGACTCCCGCTTTTCAAAAGAAAATACTCTGTAATTCAGACCCTATAGATCAATCAAAAAAGCATGGATGATTATTCATGCTTTTTTATACCCTCAACACAGCATCCCGCGAAATATCTGCCCTCACATTTATCGCCAAATCGCCTCTATACCGCAGCTACACTTAAGCAGACGCTTAACATGTTTACAGCCTCTTTTATGGGCAAGTATGAATACAATGGCTCTTTTATTCATCACTTTTTCACAAAACAAGTGTACTGATGTTTCAGTTTGTTGATAAAGAACAGCTCTAAGTGCCCTGCTTATGTAGTAAAATTTCAGTCACATTTAGCGGCAAGTTAATTATTGTGACCTCTCCCGCTGAAATTGGCAGATTAAATAATAGATGGAGTTTCCAATGTCAGAAAGACTTAGACGTACAAAGATCGTAACGACCCTTGGTCCTGCTACCGACCGTGATAACAACCTTGAAAAAATTATCGCTGCGGGTGCAAACGTTGTTCGAATGAATTTCTCTCATGGTAGTCCTGAAGATCATATTCAACGCACTAAAACGGTACGTGAAATCGCCGCTAAACTCGGTAAACACGTTGCAATTCTTGGCGATTTGCAAGGTCCTAAAATCCGCGTTTCGACATTTAAAGAAGGTAAAATCCAGCTTGCTATCGGTGATAAATTCACTCTGGATAGTGATCTTCCTAAAGGTAACGGTGATCAGAACTCCGTGGGTCTTGATTATAAAGAACTGCCAAAAGACGTGACTACTGGCGATATTCTTCTTCTTGATGATGGCCGTGTACAGTTGAAAGTTATTGCCGTAGAAGGCAACAAGGTTCACACCGAAGTGACGGTAGCTGGCCCGCTTTCCAATAACAAAGGTATTAACAAAAAAGGTGGCGGCCTGTCAGCAGAAGCGCTGACAGACAAAGATAAAGCCGACATTCTTACTGCTGCGAAAATAGGGGTCGACTATCTTGCGGTCTCTTTCCCTCGCAACGGCGAAGACATGAAATATGCCCGCCGTCTGGCGACCGATGCTGGCCTGGAGGCTAAACTGGTTGCAAAGGTTGAACGTGCGGAAGCCGTTGCAACCACAGAAGCGATGGATGACATTATCATGGCATCTGACGTGGTTATGGTTGCTCGTGGTGATCTCGGTGTAGAAATTGGTGACCCCGAATTAGTCGGTGTTCAGAAGAAACTGATCCGTCGTGCGCGTAGCCTGAACCGTACCGTGATCACCGCGACTCAGATGATGGAGTCAATGATCACCAGCCCAATGCCAACACGTGCAGAAGTCATGGATGTGGCGAACGCCGTACTTGATGGTACCGATGCCGTGATGCTGTCTGCCGAAACGGCTGCTGGCGCCTTCCCGGTTGAAACCGTAAAGGCAATGGCTAGCGTATGTATTGGTGCAGAAAAAGAGCCAAGCATCAATATTTCTAAACACCGCCTGTCTCGTACTTTCTCATCTCCGGAAGAAACAATTGCAATGTCGACCATGTATGCTGCCAACCACATGGAAGGCGTTAAAGCGATGATCACAATGACAGAGTCTGGCCGCACACCACTCATGATGTCTCGTATTTCTTCTGGTCTGCCTATCTTTGCAATGTCGCGTAATGAAAAGACCCTAAACCGTGCAGCACTATACCGTGGGGTAACACCGGTGTACTTTGATCGTGATAGCGATTCAGGTCTTGAAGCTGCTAAGCACGCAATCGCCGTCCTGAAAGATAAATGCTATTTAGTAAAGGGGGATCTGGTCATCGTCACTCAAGGTGATGTGATGGATACTGTTGGTTCAACGAATAACATCCGTATTCTGACAGTAGAATAAATTCCTACGTATTTGATACGGTTAAAGAGGCTCGCTGCTATCTGCTATAGCAAGCCTCTTTTTTATACCTATCATTTATCTGGCGGCGTCCAGTGCGGGTTTGTCTTTGCGGTCAGTATATGATCTTCCCAGTTGCCATTTATCAACAGATAGTCTTTGGCCTGGCCTTCTTTTTCAAATCCGAGTTCAGACAGCACCTTGCCGCTTTTCGTATTTCTCGGCATGTACCCCGCCATAATGCGATGGAAATGCCTCTCTTCAAACATCCATTTCACCACTGCATTCAACGAACGGCGCATAATACCTTGCCCCTGATATTCTTCACCCAGTGAGTAACCAACATGGCAGGCATAGAAAGGATGCTTGATCAAATTACTAAAATTAATGACACCACAAATGTCGTCAGAACCCTGCTTCACTATCACAAAATAATAAGCTAAATGATGCTTTTGCAGCTCCGATAATTGGATCAGCCTTTTTTCCCATCCTTCTAGCGAAAAGAAACCTTCTTCGCGCAGCGGTTCCCAAGGCTGGAGAAATTGGCGATTTTTTTTGTAATAAGCTGATATGCGTTGCGCATCTTTGGTACTAATCAAACGAATTTTAAGTTCATCAACTACTAATGTTGAAGAGCGGTTTATAATAGTATTAAACAAATTAGCCTCTTATAACATAATGATGTACTACGACTGTCTAGATACCGTATTAGGAAAAATCTATCTGCTTGCTGATGATAAGGGGCTACGCCAATTGATTGTTGGCAGCACCGGTTTTTGCCCCGATGCGAGTTGGGAACACAATCCCGACACAATGAAACCCTATATTAGCCAGCTAAAAGAATACCTCGGTGGCAAACGGCGCACCTTCACTCTTCCGCTGGCACCACAAGGTACGGCTTTTCAACAACAAGTCTGGCACTCTCTCACTGAGATACCATTCGGCCAAACCCGTAACTACCAACAAATAGCAAAAAAAATTGGTCTTCCACTAGCTGGTCAGGCGATTGGAATGGCAAAGAATGTCAATCCAATCCCGATAATCATACCCTGCCACCGTGTTCGCAATGACAATGATAGCTTATGTGGCTACCGGTATGGGCGTGAAATGGTGTCTCAGTTATTAGCGCTGGAATCTGGCCAACTCTCTCTACTGAACAAAACTTAACCTGTAATTTTCAGCTTAGGCTAGCGCTTCGTCAGACCATACTCACGCAGTTTGTTGGCTACTGCTGTATGAGACACACCCAACCGTTTTGCCAGCTTACGGGTTGATGGGTAGCTGCGATAAAGGTTCGCCAGGATCCCCGACTCATAACGCTTCATGATTTCATCAAGTGAGCCGTCTAACGTCTCATCGCTGATGATACTCGCCGACTCATTTTCGGGCAGCTGCACATCGTCAACTGTAATTTCGGGCCCCTCGACCTGAGTCATCGCCCGAAATAACACATTGCGAAGCTGGCGGATGTTACCAGGCCACGCATACTGACTGAGGTATTGCGCCAATTGTTCTGAAATTCGCGGCTTTGGCTGTTGTAACTCTTGGGCAAACTGGGCCAAAAACAACTCAGCCAACGGTACAATATCGGCGCTGCGCTCTCGCAACGACGGAACAACTAACGCTAATACATTCAGTCGATAATAAAGATCTTCGCGAAAATCACCCGCAGCGACTAAGTCTGGAAGTTTTTTCTGGGTTGAACAAATCACCCGAACATCGACTTTAACCTCTTCTTCTTCACCGACCCGGCGGAATGTACCGTCTTGCAAAAAACGCAGTAGCTTAATTTGCAGGTGAGGCGACATTTCACCAATCTCATACAAGAAGACAGTACCACCAGCTGCTTGCTCAAAAATACCTTTCTTACCTGGCTCATGGTGATCACCTGCGAAACCGAACAACTCAGTTTCCGCGGCATTATCTGGCATAGAGACACAGTTAACCACGAGAAAAGGCTGCTCTCGACGTATCGAACGCTGGTGGCAAGCACGTGCCAGCATCTCTTTCCCGGTCCCTGTTTCACCCTGGATCAGTAAAGGGGCATCCAGCAAAGCCAGTTTTTTAGCTTGAGCAAGCAAATGCTTGAAGCGGGAAGATTGCCCGACTAAATGCTCAAAACCGTTATCTCCACTGATTTTGCGCATTGCGATCGGCATTTTCGCCTCAGACAGAGATTTAAGCAGGATCACGGCACTGGCTAATACCGGCTCTTCACTCTCATCAGCCACATACACCGGCATGACTTCCATCAGATAATCAAGGCCTGAAATCACCACCATCTCACTACGCTTTTGAGCCCCCTCTTTTTCCAACCAGCGACTGTAGTTGAAGCCCAGGATCACCTGGATACTTTCCCCTAATAAATCGTGGCTGGATTTCCCCATCAGATGTTCGGCTGCTTCGTTGGCAAGGTCGACCTTTCCGCTGAGATTGATTGAGAAGAAAGGATCCGGAAGGGTCTGCAAAAGTGCCTTGAGTTCTTTATGTTCCCGCTCACTGGGCATGAACTGGATTTTACGAACATCGGTTACACCATCTAACTGACGAATTTGCGACATGAGCTGACTAAATTGTTCAAACTCAATCTCTGGACAATTGAGATAAATGATCCCGATGCGGTCAATTTCAATCCCCCTAAGGTTAATTTCTTTGCTGGATAATATATCGAGCAGTTCTCGGGTTATTCCAAGCCGGTCTTCGCAATTGACTTGTAACCTCATATCGTGCGCCTTCTCGTTTCAACGTTCGGTTTGTGCTCAACAGCTGAATACTCTGTGTGGATCAGATAATTATACTGTTTGGTCTGTTAATGTGTCAGGAATAGTTGACACTATTAAAGTGTGCGACGAAGCTGAATGTGAGTCAAGTCACTGATGTGGCATGATGAGAGGTGGAACAATCATGATCTGTACATATGACTGTTCTCTGAGCAATACGGAGCAGAGATCATCTGTTTAATCCAGCCACGCCGAGAAGCTCAGAACGCCACATCTTGAGGTTACTTGGATATATCACCTTTTCGTGTCAGTTGCGCTAACAAATCACGGCGAATTTCACCCAGCCTTGGTTGCTGCTCAGGCTGCCAGGGCAATGGACGCATTACACCCATCGCTTTCAGGCCTAACCGTCCGGTGAGTAAGCCCACACCAACCCCTTGGGCAACCCGGGTTGACATCCGTCCGGCCAAATCAATAGAAAGCATGTCCATTCCGGTATCGGCAATAACTTCTGTTGCCCCGGCAAAGGCCATATTTGCCAGTACTAATTTGACCAGTTTAATCCGTGACCAATAGCCAAGTTCGACACCATAAACGGCTGAGATTTGATCAATTAATTTAAAGTTACGCCATGCTACCAGCAACATATCTGCCAGCGCTAACGGGCTAAGCGCAACCATGACAGCGGCTTCACTGGAATATTTCGCCACTAAACGTCGCGCTAGCTTATCCTGGTGACAAAGTACCAGCTGATCATAGAGCTCCAGCACTTCCCGATCATTGTGAGTTGCCGCGAGTGCCCGTACCCAGCGATCATAGCCGACATGTTCGTCCCTGATGTTGCTCTGTTTTGCCAACTTCATGCAAAATGCTTTGCCCTGACCGATACCGTCGGCCTCTAATAATGCCTGAGCCTGATCGCGCTCTGTTTGTCGTTGTTTTAGTCGGCGTAACTTCAGCAACTCTCGCCCTAACGCGGTGATGCCGGTCACGGCCACTGCCGCGACAATGCCACTCCATCCCAGCGCTAACCAGTCACTGCCTTGGTACGCTGACACAACATAATCAACAGTCTGCCACCCCGTCATAGCCGCCCCCGCAATTAACAGGCCTTTCAGCCAGCCAGTACCGCGCTTAGGTTGACTGGCAAGGGCTTGCGAAAGCTGTTCTTCAACATCATGGTCAACTTTAACATCAGGAAAAAAGCCATTTTCTTCGGCAAACTGCATCTGACTGGTGAGTTCACTTTCTGGCTTATTTCGTTGATTGTCGGGCTGGCTAAATTTACTTGCCTGGGATCCCTGCTCAGGTTGATCAAATAAGATCTTGGTTTTATAGGATTCACTCATTTCAATTTATCTCCAAGCAGATACTCTAAGGCTTTATCCATTCGGATATGGGGAAGTGGCTCGTCACTTTGCAGGGCCAGCGGCCGAAAATTCACAAAGTCGAACCCATTATTTTGCCAGAAACTCTCATTTGGTAAACGTCTTGGCACCTCGCCAGGAAAAAGGGTCTGGATCTGGCCATTTAATGTATGGCCTCGCAAAGCAGGCATTTGCTCTCCTTTATAAGCGACAAATCCCGGCTCTGTTGCCTGAATTGATGAAAGACTGACACAATCCATCTTAATCCCTTCAAATGAAGCCGTATGCCAGGCCTCATTGACTAATTGCTGTAACAGGCTTACTAGATTGGGATGCTGATCTGCGGTCACATGATCAGCTTTGGTCGCCGCAAACAACACTTTATCGATGCGTGGTGAAAACAAGCGGCGCAATAACGAACTGCGACCGTATTTAAAGCTCTGCATCAGCTGATCCAGCGCCTGGCGCATATCATTAAACGATTCAGGCCCACCATTTAGCGGTTGCAGACAATCCACCAGAATGATCTGCCGATCGAAGGTAGAGAAATGCTCCCGATAGAAGGCCTTCACGACATGTTGCTGGTAATACTTATAGCGGTCTTGCAACATTGTGAGGTTGCTGTGTTCACCGGCCTGTTGCAGCTGTGCATCCGTGTATTTATCTGCCCAGACAAACGGGAAAAACTGCAATACCGGTGCCCCGGCAAGTTCGCCTGGCAAAACGAAACGACCCGGCTGTACCCAATGTAAGCCTCCTTCGGCCTTACACTTGAACAGATAATCGGTAAATGCTGCCGAAAGGCGCTCGATCAAGGCTTCATCTGCCGGTGCAAGTGGATCGAACCCATCCCCTAGCGCCAGCCAATCTTGAGCCAGCGTCAGGCGTTTTCCCTTCAGTAACTGCGCTTGCTGACGAGACCAGGTGAGGTAATCCAGGTTCAGTAAGGGTAAATCCAGTAACCACTCTCCCGGATAATCAACAATATCAAGATATAAGGTTGCCGTTTCCTGCAGTAACTTCATCGGCCCCTTTTGCGGTTTATACCTGAGAGCCAAACGGGTCTGACTGACATCTCGAGTAGGCTCCGGCCAGCTCGGGGGGGAAGACAGTAACGCATTCATTCCTTCATCATAAGCGAACTTCGGCACATGCATATCAAGCTGTGGAACACGCTTAGATCCCAACAAGTTACCATCACGAACCGCTGAGAAAAGAGGGAGACGGGGGTTAGTACTTACATGCAGAAGCTGATTAACAAGAGAAGTAATAAACGCCGTTTTACCGGCTCGGGATAACCCTGTTACCGCCAGACGGACATGACGGTCTAAACTCCGGTTCACTAATTTGTTCAGCTCACGACTAATTCGATTCATACTCTTTCCTGCGTTATTCAACGACTGCTCTTAACCACTTTATACCGCAACCAATATGAACGGGTAATGAATATCTGACTCAGTTCTTTCTACTAAACTGAAAACCCAATCAAAGACCAAAAAGCAGGCCGAGAGCCTGCTTCTGTTTTTCATTCTTGCTCGACCACGTTGCCCAACCGTACGCACTAAAGATTTTTAAATTCACGTGCCACTTTAAAAGCCGATGACGTCACATACGCTTCCATTTTGCGCAAGTTTATCTCCATACTATTCAACTCAGCTTCCACGCTCTCCAGTACTTGCTCTGGTGGTCTTCCTGCCTGCCACGGCTTTTGTTTCACATTATGTTCTTTGTAAATATTTTGCTGCTGGAGGCGCTCTTCAGGCATTTTATCTAAGATCAGACAAGCGGCAATATAAGCCAACGTTACAAAAAAACCGCCGCCGAACAAAAAGGCGGATACCGTTAATATCCGCACCAGCCAAATCTCAACACCGAAATATTCGGCAATACCTGCACACACCCCACCCAGTTTGCCGTTCTTCGGATCGCGGTATAGGATTTTACTCATGGTTTTTGCCTCCACTGCGGCGCTTCAGCATCAAGAATACGCTCGAGCGTCACGATACGCTCCTGCATCTGTTCTGCGCGAGAGACTAACGCCTGTAACTTTTCTTGATCTTCACCTGACAAACCCTGTCCCACATTCCGCTTACTGCGGTAGTGAAGAATAAGCCACAGCGGTGCAACAAATATTAAAAACACCATTATTGGACCAACAATAAAACCCATCGACATTGTTCTCTCCTTTTCTCCGCAGAATCAGTTTGTTATTCGCTGTGATTTTTCTTGTAGCCGTTTAACTCACCGCTATTATTCTTTATCTTTAATGTTCGCTTTCATACGAGCCAGTTCTTTTTCGATCTCATCCTGAGCTTGGAGATTGGCAAACTCATCTTCCAAGTTTTGACCACGGCCCAGGCTGTAACTGTCAGCTTCGGCTTCCACTTCATCAATACGACGTTCATATTGCTCAAATTTCGACAATGCTTCATCCACTTTGCCGGTATCAAGCTGACGACGTACATCACGACGGTTACCTGCCGCTTTATGACGCATCACCAACGCTTGTTGACGGGCACGTGTTTCTTGCAACTTAGTTTCAAGCTCGGCAACTTCACCGCTAAGCTTATCAATAGTTTCTTCAACTAACTTATATTCCTCATTCAGTGTTAGCGCCACATCACTGATTTTTTGCTTTTCAATCAAGGCAGCACGAGCCAGATCTTCACGGCCTTTCTGCAGTGCCAGGCTCGCTTTTTGCTGCCAGTCATCGGTTTGTGCTTCGATTGCATTGATACGGCGTTGCAGTTCCTTCTTATCAGCCAAAGCCCGGGCTGATGTGGTGCGAACTTCAACGAGTGTATCTTCCATTTCCTGAATGATCAGACGGATCATCTTCTGCGGATCTTCAGCTTTATCAAGCAATGAGTTTACATTTGCATTTACAATGTCTGCAAAGCGAGAAAAAATACCCATAATAAAACTCCTTAGTTAAACCCGCCGCTGCTTAAGCTTCTGGCTGATTTTTTGTTGACTAACTTAATAACACACCATAAATATATCAAGTACTGTGCCAGTTTATTGTTGAATATAAATCATGTACTTAGCTTTACATCTCCGTAAACAGGCTGTTATTGTGTGGATACACACGCCAATATTTAGCGAGATTGACCATGCGTAAGGCAGATAATTTAATCGGTGAATCAGAAGCGTTTCTTTCCGTACTTGATCAGACCTCCCGGCTTGCTCCTCTAGACCGTCCTATTCTTATTCTTGGCGAAAGAGGAACGGGGAAAGAGCTGATTGCACAGCGCATCCACTATTTATCACGCCGCTGGGATCAACCGTTGATCACCTTAAATTGCGCAGCACTGAGCGAAGGGCTCATCGACTCAGAGCTTTTCGGCCATGAAGCCGGCGCATTTACCGGCGCAAAAGGTCGTCATCAGGGACGTTTTGAACGGGCTGAAGACGGAACACTCTTTCTTGATGAATTAGCTACCGCTCCGCTTGGCGTGCAAGAAAAACTATTAAGAGTGATCGAATATGGTGAATATGAACGCGTGGGAGGCAGTAAAACCTGTCAGGCTAACGTCCGTTTAATTTGCGCAACCAACGCGGATTTACAGCAGTTGGCCCGAGACGGTACGTTTCGCGCCGACCTTCTCGATCGCTTGGCCTTTGATATTATTCATCTTCCGCCATTGCGTGAACGCCAGGAAGATATCTTTCCGCTGGCTGAATATTATGCCGTACGTATGTGCCGAGAATTAGGTTTTGGTTATTTCGCAGGCTTCTCACCGGAAGCCAAAAGTGAATTACTCCACTACCGCTGGCCCGGGAATATTCGGGAGCTGAAGAACGTGGTCGAACGTTCGGTGTTTCGCCACAGTAGTGAAGATGAACCAGTCAGCGAAATCATTGTTGACCCTTTTCATGCCCCCTGGCACACCAAGCCGGCGGAAAGTGAACAGAGCGATATCGAGGTAGCGGGTCGCTCAGCTACCGATATCAGCTTCCCGGTTGATCTGCGCCAGTGGCAACAAGATCAAGAGATCAAAATTATACATAACGCATTGGTTCACGCTAAATTTAATCAGCGAAAAGCCGCTGAACTGTTGGGATTAAGCTACCATCAACTAAGAGGTTTACTGCGTAAATACCAGTTAGTCGGTGGCAGTCTTGATAATTAATACTAATTATTAGCAACAAAACCTTAGAAATAAACAGTTATTAAGGATGATAGCTTGGTGACAGTGATGGAAAATGTTAAATTTACCCACTTGTTTTCAATAAATTCCTTTTCAATATGAGTGCCTATTCGCGTCTGCTCCTTACTTGTTTCAGCCTTCTCGGCCTACTGGGGTGCAGTGAACCTCAACAAGATAGCAATACTCGTAGCCGCGGCTTTGTCTATTGTGGGCAAGATACGCCGAAGACGTTCAATCCACAATTAACTGATGGCGGGCTTACTGTCGATACCCTAGCAGCACAAATCTTCGACCGACTGTTAATGCTAGATCCCGTCAGCCACCAGCCATTACCAAGTGTCGCTCGTAGCTGGTCCGTCAGTGATGACGGGCTTGAGTATACATTCTCTCTGCGTACAGGCATTGAATTTCAGTCTACAGACTGGTTTACGCCAAGCCGCCAGCTCAACGCCCAAGATGTCATATTCAGTTTCAAGCGGGTGATTGAGCCCAACCACCCTTTCCACAAAGTGTCCGGAGGCCGTTATCCCTGGTTTGAAAGCCTCGATTTTAGTCATCTGATTGAAGATATTCAGGCGCTGGATCCACACACCGTGAAGTTCACTCTGCTCCGGCCGGATAATTCCTTCCTGTCAAACCTTGCAACCAGTTATGCCGTCATATATTCGCAGGAATATGGTGAGCAGCTGTTTAAAGCAGGTCAGCTCAATCAACTTGATATGAAGCCGATTGGTACCGGACCTTTTTATCTTGATCAATACATCCCGAGTGACTTGATCCGCCTTAAGCGCCACTGGGGATACTGGCAAGGTGCCGCGCCGATGGAACAGGTGGTATTTGATATTTCCTCTCGCGGCACTGGGACGTTAGCCAAACTATTAAGCCACGAGTGCGATGTTCTGTCTTCCCCGCTTGCCAGCCAGCTACCGGTTATTACTGATAACCCGGATTTTGAATTAATGGCTCAGACAGGGATGAATGTGGCTTTCCTTGCTATCAATAACAACAAGCCTGTACTGCAAGACTTAAGAGTACGAAAAGCCATCAGCTTGGCGATAAACCGAGAAAACCTGCTGAACTCGGTATATTACGGTACCGGTACCAAAGCCAAAAGCCTGTTACCTCCGTTGTCGTGGGCCTATAACCACAATAGCCAGGCGCTGGATTTTTCACCGGAGCGCGCGGTCGCCCTATTAAAAGAAGCTGGCTATGATAAAAATCTGTACTTAACCATGATGGTGCCTCTTGAGGCTCGACCTTATAACCCCAGCCCGAATAAGACCGCCGAACTGATCCAGGCTGATCTCAATGCCGTCGGTATTGAGGTCAGCGTCTCGCATCAGGAAAAGCGGGATCGCATCAGTATCGATGACTCGACGGGTTTCGATCTAATTTTAACGGGCTGGATTGCCGATAACGGTGATCCCGATAACTTCCTTCGTCCGTTGCTCTCATGTAACGCCAAACAAGCAGGATTAAATGTCGCAAATTGGTGTAACCTGAGATTTGATAACCTGCTTGAACTTGCCTTACGTACCACTAAAATCGGTCAGCGTTTGAATTATTACCAACTTGCCCAGGATGTGCTGGATGAACAAGTACCAATCATTCCACTCGCACATGGTGTGCACTTTCAGGTTCACCACAAGTCATTAGGTGGATTGCAGATGAGTCCTTTTGGCACTCGCTCTTTCTCAAGCGTTTACCGAAGCGAGTAGAACATGTTTATTTATACCATTCGTCGCCTGAATCTCTTTATCATTACGCTCGCCATACTAACGATGATCGGGTTCAGTATCTTACGCCTAGACCAGAACTCATTATGGAGTAGCCAGCCATTATGGAGTGGCTGGCTACTCTATGTAGAGAATTTGGCGTCGGGTAACCTGGGCTTGAATCTCAATGGAGAACCGATCACTCAGGAAGTCTTAACCGTCTTCCCAGCAACCTTGGAGCTGTGCTTCTTTGCTTTCCTGCTGTCATTACTGATTGGTATTCCGGTTGGCACACTGGCAGGCGTACGCCGAGGTCGTATCGTTGATACCGTTATCTCCTCCATAACCTTGCTGGGATATTCTATTCCCCTGTTTTGGCTTGCAATGCTGCTGATTTTTTTGTTTTCTCTAAATTTAGGCTGGCTACCTGTCGCAGGCAGATACAGCTTACTGTATGAGATTGATCATGTTACCGGGGTTGCTATTATTGATGTGATGCTGTCAGACAAACCTTATCGTGCCGAAGCGCTTTTTGATGTTATTCAGCACCTGATTCTGCCAACGCTGGTATTGGCCATGGCCCCGACAACCGAAGTTATTCGTTTAGCCCGTTCATCATTCTCGGAAGTCATGACCCAAAACTTCATTAAAGTGGCACAAACTAAAGGTTTGTCGATGTTTGAAATTGTAATGCGCCACGGCATGAAAAACGCCATTCCCCCCATTATTCCAAAACTCGGGATGCAGTTTTCAACCATGATGACCTTCGCCATGCTGACTGAATCTATCTTCAACTGGCCGGGAATAGGCCGCTGGCTGCTGAATGCTATTTCTGAGCAAAACTACGTTGCCATTCAGGCTGGAGTCATTACCGTGGCGAGCTTTACACTGCTTGCCAATATCCTCTCGGATCTTGCGGGTGCAGTGGTTAACCCACTGGTAAGGAAGGAATGGTATGCTATCAAGTAACGTTTACCAGGAGCAGAAAATTCCGACCCAGTGGGAGCGCTCCTGGCTGAATTTCCGCGCTAATTCGCTTGCAATGTTCGGCCTGTGGCTCTTGCTGTTTCTGCTTTTAATCACCATCACGGCCCAATGGCTGGTACCGTATCAACCCCACCAGCAAGTTGGCGAACTGTTGATGCCGCCATCGTGGGATCCGGCCGGCTATGTGTCCTTCTTCTTTGGGACCGATGATTTAGGCCGCGATATGTTAACGCGCTTACTGCTAGGGTCTCAGCTTACTTTTGGCTACGCGCTGCTTATCGCTTTCGCATCCGCTGTAATCGGCTTTACTATCGGTGTCCTGGCCGGTATGACCCGAGGCCTCAAATCCAGTATCCTTAATCATGCATTGGACACGGTACTCTCTATTCCCTCGCTGCTTCTCGCCATTATTGTGGTGGCATATATGGGACCTGGGGAAAACAATATTCTGTTAGCGATCTGGCTGGCGTTGATCCCTCGCTTTATCCGCGCGATTTATACCGCCGTACATAACGAGGTCGAAAAAGACTACATAATCGCGGCGCGCTTAGACGGTGCCAATAATTATTATCTGCTGTATAACTCGATCTTGCCCAATATTTTAACGGTCGTCACCACCGAGTTAACCCGGGCAATTTCTATCGCTATCTTAGATATTGCCGCTTTAGGCTTTCTGGGATTAGGAGCACAAGCGCCTTCTTCAGAATGGGGAGCGATGCTCGGCGATTCAATTGAATTGATTTACCTGGCACCATGGACAGTCACATTGCCAGGATTGGCAATCACGTTCAGTGTATTAGTCGTAAACTTAGTAGGAGACGGACTCCGCCAAGCTTTAAATGCGGGAATAGATTAATGCCATTACTCGATATTCGAAACCTGACCATCGAAATAGATACTCCTCAAGGAATGGTAAAGGCCGTCGATCGCATGAGCCTGACCATTAACGAGAGCGAAATTCGCGGATTAGTGGGTGAATCTGGGTCCGGTAAAAGCTTGGTCGCCAAAGCAATCGCCGGTGTAACCAAAGATAACTGGCGAATCAGCGCTGACCGTATGCGGTTAGGTGATATCGATTTGCTCACACTTTCGCCACGCCAACGCCGGAAAATTGTCGGACGTGAAATTGCAATGATCTTTCAGGAAGCCTCATCGTGTCTTGACCCGTCAGAAAAGGCGGGTGAACAGCTTGAAGAAGCAATTCCGTCATCATCCTTTTCCGGTAAATGGTGGCACCGGTTACGCTGGCGTCAAAAACAAGCCATTGCCCTATTGCACAAAGTGGGGATCAAAGATCATAAGCGGGTCATGAATAGTTACTCGTATGAACTGACCGATGGTGAATGCCAGAAAGTAATGATTGCGATGGCTATCGCCAACCGTCCGCGCCTGCTCATTGCCGATGAGCCGACCAATGATCTGGATCCAATCACTCAGGCTCAGATCTTTCGCTTGCTAAGTCGCATGAATCAGCTGAGTAATACGACCATTCTCTTAGTCAGCCATGATTTAACCACGGTTACCCAATGGGCAGACCGGATAACGGTAATGTATTGCGGACAATCGGTCGAGTCTGGCAGCCGTAAGCAATTACTTGAATCGCCCCACCATCCGTACACTGAAGCATTATTGCGCGCAATGCCTGATTTTAGCTTGAATATCGCCCACAAAAGTAAGCTGGAAACCTTACCGGGATCAATTCCTCCACTGCAGCACTTACCCATTGGCTGTCGACTCGGCCCGCGCTGTCCGCATGCGCAGCGTAAATGTGTTGAGGTACCTAAACGACAGAAAATCAAAAGCCATAAGTTTAGCTGCCACTTCCCGCTAAATATGGAGGAAACAAAGAAATGAGTGCACTACTCGAAGTCGAAAATCTGAAAAAAGATTATCATTACCGATCCGGGCTGTTTCGCCGCCGTACGATTGAAGCCGTCAAACCCGTTTCGTTTTCTCTCGATGCGGGTGAAACTATCGCTTTCATGGGTGAAAACGGCTCAGGTAAGTCGACACTGGCCAAAATGCTCGCGGGTGTCATAGAGCCAACTGATGGCATTATCCGAGTCAACGGTGAGGTACTTGAACCAAAAGATTTTAAGACCCGCTGTAAACTCATCCGGATGATTTTTCAAGATCCGAATACTTCGCTAAATCCGCGAATTCAGATCGGCCGTATCCTGGAAGGCCCACTGAAGCGAAACACCAATATGACGCCGCAAGAGCGTGAGCGTCGTATTATGCAAACCCTCAAACGCGTCGGTCTATTACCCGAGCATGCCTACTTTTACCCGCAAATGCTCGCGACAGGCCAGAAACAGCGTGTCTCACTGGCTCGCGCATTAATTCTACAACCTTGTATCATTGTGGCCGATGAAGCCTTAAACGGCCTGGATATGTCAATGCGCTCGCAGATCCTCAACCTGTTGCTTGAGCTGCAAGAAGAGATGGGGCTGTCATATATTTATGTTTCCCAGCATATGGGCGTGATTAAACACTTCAGCGATAAAGTCATGGTGATGCAAGATGGCGAGGTGGTTGAGCGAGGGCTGACAAATGAAGTATTCAGTAATCCGCAACACCCGTTAACGCAGAAGTTGCTCGATAGCCACTTTGCAGCACCGACCCTCGACAGAACCACGCGTATCAGTCGTGCGACGCCGAAGATCAGCCACTAACACAATAGACCTATCAACGTAAATTGACGGATTCTGAGACAAGGAAAGCTTCAAAGCTTACACTCTGCATCTTGAGGTGGCTTTGGGGCATATACCATTCCATTCATTTCCGAGTCTCTGGCTACTACGATGCGAGAAAAACGGCACTGCCACCGAGAATAACCGAGCTGATCACCGGGATCACCACATACCTGCCCAACGCTTTAGACCCGATTGTTAATGCCATACCCATTTTGACCAGACTATTGACCGCTGCGGCAATAAAAATTCCCAAACCTGCCGTTGCAATTAAGAGCTCAGCTTTACTCTGTCGCCCTAATGCCAGAGTGATCGCATCGACATCGGTGATCCCTGACGCCGCCGATAACAACAAAACCCCGGTGCTACCAAACCACTGTTGCAGTGCCTGTGATAGCAGCATAATAAGCAGTAACACTAAACCAAAAAATAAGGCCGATGTCAGCGCCAGCGGGTTTTGGGTTACCTGAGGCTGCTCACAATCCATAACCTTATTGTGACGCCAAATCCACCACGCCGGCAAATAGAAGCCAACCATCATTAATACCATCGGCAGCCACAGTAATTCCACCAGCTGTCTGTTTACGACCGAGCAAACAAACAGAATTCGCGGAAACATGGTACCGCAACTGATCAGTATCCCGCTGGCTAAAAGCCCGCTTAAGTGCGACTGTTGTTTCGACAAATTAGAAAACTGTAACGTTAATGCGGTCGACGAGCTCAATCCGGCAAAAAGGCAGGTAAACAAGATACCTTTTTCAGGCCCGCCAATTTTGATTGCAAAATAACCGACAAATGAAATACCCGCAATCAACACCACCATCCACCAAATCTCATAGGGATTAATCGCCAGCCAGGGGCCGAACCCCTGATTTGGCAATAGCGGCAACATGACGACTGAAATCAGCAGAAAGCGCAAAGACGCGTCCAATTCATATGCCTGCAGCTTTTTCAGTGCGTCATGGAGTTCTTTTTTGTTATCCAGAATAAGTGCGGTGATCACCGCTGCCGAAGCGGCAATCACAGGCTCACCGACAACCGCCAATGAGCCCAGCATAAAGGTGATAAGCATACCAATCAGTCCGGTAATGCTCAGATCAGCTTTCACTTTCTGGCTATAGACATAGGCAACAGCAATAACAACCGCCAACGCGATCAGTGAAAAAGCAAAAATCAATTCAGAAAACGTCAGTGCTAACAGTCCTGAAATCCCCCCCATCAAACCAATCAATGAGTAGGTTCTGATCCCGGCGACCCGCGACCCCGCAGCTTCATTGCGATATACCCAGCCGCGCTGAGTACCAATAATGGCACCTAGCAGCAGCGAGATTATCAGCCCCAAGAAAGGCGAAGAAAGATCAAATGGCTGGTCCATGGCCTATCCCTGATGTCATATACACAAATATAAGTGTATGTGATACAAAAGAAATTACGGTGAAAATCACTAAAAAAACCCCGCTTGTGCGGGGTAAGTCAAACGTTTGCTTTTTTGGCTAAATCATTAGGCGAGTGACTTGTTGATCTCAGCCAGAACTGCCGCAGGATCTACTGCCTGGGTGATTGGACGCCCGATTACCAGATAATCTGACCCGGCCTGAACAGCTTCAACCGGGGTCATGACGCGGCGCTGGTCGCCAGCGGCGCTGCCTGCAGGGCGAATGCCCGGTGTAACCAATTTAAACTCTTTGCCCAGCTCAGTTTTAAGCATACTGGCTTCCTGCGCAGAGCACACAACACCATCAAGGCCACTATTTTTTGTCAGCCTGGCCAGGCTTAATACCTGATCTTGTGGCTGGCGTGAAATACCAATACCCGCCAAGTCTGATGCTTCCATGCTTGTCAGTACCGTCACTGCAATCAGCAATGGCCGGTCTTTGCCGTAAGGTTCGAGAATTTCACGTGAAGCTGTCATCATACGCTCACCGCCACTGGCGTGAACATTCACCATCCAGACACCAAGCTCAGCTGCGGCTGCCACGGCACGCGAACAGGTATTGGGAATATCGTGAAATTTCAAATCAAGAAATACGGAATGCCCCCGTTCATGCAGTTTACGCACAAAATCAGGGCCATATAAAGTAAACATTTCTTTGCCGACTTTAAGCCGACAACTTCCCGGCTCAATACGGTCGACAAAAGCCAACGCTTCATCTTGATTCGGGTAGTCGAGTGCAACAATCACTTTTGGGTCTAACATTCAATCTCCTGCTTAGACTTCGTCTTTCTAATTCATGATGGACAAGACAGCTTAAAGAAAAGGGCTCACCGTAAGCGAAGCCCTCCTTATTATCCAATCCAATAGTCAGTAAAATACCGAACGGCATTACTCACCATCCAAGCCTCGAATCGGCTTCACCGCCCCCCAGCCTTTACATGATGGACATTGCCAGTATAAAGAGTGAGTGGCAAAACCACATTTACGACAGCGGTAATGAGGCTTCATTTTAAGCTGCTCTCCCACCAAGCCTCGTAACGTGGTTAAACTTTCTTTGGCACGGCCTTCTTCGGCTTCATCAAGATGATAGTCCATCAACTGATAGAAACCTTTCATGGTCGGGTTTTTTGACAGCTGCCGAGTCATAAACGTTTGGGCCATAACGGCACCATCTCGTTTATATATTTCATCCGCAAGCATTAGCTCCGCGGTAGATCCTGCTTTCATTTCAACACAATGCTGTAAGTACTTCAGCCATCCTGATTCATTATTTGTTGCTTCATAACATTCAAGAAGAAGCGGCAGGGCCTCGCCGGCAAAATCGATTTCCTGCTCCGCCACGCGCTCCAGCTGTTTCGCGGCGGCTTTATATTCACCATCATTTATCAGGATACGTGCCATGGTTATAGAGGCCCGTACACAGCTTTTATCAGCAGACAAAGCCTTTTTCAAACATTGCTTTGCCTTATCTTGGTTCTGAGCGCCCATCTCAATCATTGCAATTTCACACCAATAATGAGCGATATCATGCTTAAGTTTTGGCTTACCCATTTTCACTAGCTGATTTGCCGTCTCGATGGCTTTTTCCCACTCACGTGTTTGCTGGTAGATAGACAACAATTGCTGCAGCGCAGCTTTACGGTGATCGGGCTCGTCAAGTAACTGTTCAAAAATTTTTTCTGCGCGATCAAGAAAACCAGCAGCCATATAGTCTTTTGCCAGCTGCTGCAACGCGAGGTTACGTTGGTCAATGGTCAGATTCGGACGGGCAATAAGGTTTTGGTGAATGCGAATTGCGCGATCGACTTCACCCCGGCTTCGGAAGAGATTACCCAAAGCAAGGTGAGTATCAATGGTTTCACTATCGACCTGAAGCAACTCAATAAAGAGATCGACTGCTTTATCCGACTGATCTGATAACAGCAGGTTTAAACCCGTTACGTATTGACGTGACAGGTGATGAGACTGCTCTTGACGTTGATTTTGAGCGCTCCTGTTACCCATATACCAGCCATAGGCGGCGGCAATAGGAAGTAACAGGAACAACAGCTCTAGCATTAAATCTTATTCCTTAACAGGCTCGGCACGAAGCTGATCCAATTCTTTTTGCTGTTTTACGACTTTCTTATTCAGGCGGTTACGAGAAAAGCGCGCCTTTAAATATAACATGCCACAAATGAGCCAGCCTATAGCAAAGCCCGAGCCAAATGCAATTCCCAATAAGGTCGACATCTGGAACTCACCTTGAGCAACCAGGTAATTAAAATTAACCAACTCCTGGTTCTGGGCCCCGAGTGCCAGCGTGATCAAAAAGCAAACAACTAGAATAAGAATGCTAATTATCTTCATCGTGGATCCTCTCACTAGATCAAAAATTTGATGGGTTGATTATGCAAGATTTTCACTCGTCAGACCATGATCAATAGACATAAAAAAACGGCATACTACACAGCATGCCGTTTTTTTGTTCTATTCGCTGTTAACCAGCAACCGCTGCGTTAACACGGTCGCGTAATTCCTTACCAGGTTTAAAGTGAGGAACGTACTTGCCGTCCAACTCAACTTTGTCACCTGTTTTAGGGTTACGACCTACACGAGGAGCACGGTAATGTAAAGAGAAGCTACCAAAGCCACGGATTTCAATACGATCACCTTCTGCGAGGGTGCCCGCCATGTGCTCAAGGATTTCCTTGATTGCATCTTCTACCTGTTTGGCAGAAAGATGTGTTTGTTGACTACATAGTCTTTCAATTAGCTCAGACTTTGTCATAAACACTCCGTTTTTTAGTATGTTTCTCAATAGTATAACCGTTAAGGAGGAAAATGCGTCCCCCTGAGCTCAATTATTCGCCTTTAGCCGCTTTGAAAGCGTCAGCCATAGCACTACCGAAAGAAGTATCTTCTTGCTTGTTTAGGCTAGCCATTGCTTCTTGCTCTTCAGCAACATCTTTAGCACGAACTGATAGGTTGATTACGCGGTTCTTACGGTCAACACCTGTGAACTTAGCTTCAACAGAATCGCCTACAGAAAGAACTAAAGTTGCGTCTTCAACACGGTCAACTGATGCTTCAGAAGCACGTAGGTAACCTTCAACACCTTCAGCTAGTTCTACTGTTGCGCCTTTAGCGTCAACTGCAGTAACAGTACCGTTTACAAGAGCGCCTTTCTTAGTCGCTGCAACGTAACCGTTGAATGGGTCTTCTTCGATCTGCTTAACGCCTAGAGAGATGCGCTCACGCTCTGCATCAACAGCTAGAACAACTGCAGAGATTTCGTCGCCTTTCTTGAAGTCACGAACTGCGTCTTCACCAGAAACATTCCAAGAAATGTCAGATAGGTGAACAAGACCGTCGATGCCGCCATCAAGACCGATGAAGATACCAAAGTCAGTGATTGACTTGATCTTACCAGTTACTTGGTCGCCCTTAGCTTGCATTTCTGCAAATGACTGCCATGGGTTAGCTTTACATTGCTTAAGACCTAGGCTGATACGACGACGTTCTTCGTCGATATCAAGAACCATAACTTCAACTTCGTCGCCAACGTTAACAACTTTCGATGGGTGGATGTTTTTGTTAGTCCAATCCATTTCAGAAACGTGTACTAGACCTTCAACGCCTTCTTCGATTTCAACGAAGCAACCGTAGTCAGTTAGGTTAGTTACACGGCCAGTAAGCTTAGTGCTTTCTGGGTAACGCTTAGCAATTGCAACCCATGGATCTTCGCCAAGTTGCTTAAGACCTAGTGATACGCGAGTACGCTCACGGTCGAACTTAAGAACTTTAACGTTGATTTCGTCGCCAACATTAACGATTTCGCTTGGGTGCTTAACGCGTTTCCAAGCCATATCAGTAATGTGTAGCAGACCGTCAACACCGCCAAGATCAACGAATGCACCGTAGTCAGTAAGGTTCTTAACGATACCTTTAACTTCCATGCCTTCTTGTAGAGATGCAAGTAGCTCGTCACGCTCAACGCTGTTTTCAGATTCGATAACTGCGCGGCGAGAAACAACAACGTTGTTGCGCTTCTGATCAAGCTTAATTACTTTGAACTCTAGCTCTTTGTTTTCCAGGTGAGCAGTGTCACGAACTGGACGTACATCAACTAGTGAACCAGGAAGGAACGCACGGATGCCGTTAAGTTCAACTGTGAAGCCGCCCTTAACTTTGCCGTTGATGATACCAACAACTGTTTCAGCTTCTTCGTAAGCTTTTTCAAGCTGGATCCAAGCTTCATGACGCTTAGCTTTCTCACGAGAAAGTTTAGTCTCACCGAAACCATCTTCGATTGCGTCAAGTGCTACGTCGATTTCTTGACCAATTTCGATTTCAAGTTCGCCAGCAGCGTTTTTGAATTCTTCAACTGGAATAGAAGACTCAGACTTAAGGCCCGCATCAACAAGAACATAGCCGTTCTCGATACCGATTACAGTACCTTTAACAATCGCACCCGGGCGAGTTTCGATTTCGTTTAGAGACTCTTCAAAGAGTAAAGCAAAAGATTCAGTCATTTAATTAATCTTCAATATGATAAACAACCATGGGTATCCTACCGCATGGGGTTGAAAGTAATGTCGGTTTTCTTCCATGAAACCGACGGCATCGCTGATCACTCAGCAAATAATGATTTTGTATCTATTTTCTGTTCAATATAAGCCAACGCTTGTGCCGTCACTTGCTCTATTGACATATCAGTAGAGTCTAGCACCAAAGCGTCGTCTGCGGGACGTAACGGAGACACCGAGCGATTACGATCGCGTTCGTCACGTTCCTGAATTTCACTTAAAAGGCTGTCAAAGTTAACATCTAAGCCCTTTTGTTGCAACTGATTCATACGGCGGTTAGCGCGTTCTTCTGCGCTCGCGTCGAGAAAGAATTTCACCTCAGCGCTCGGGAATACCACCGTACCCATGTCACGCCCGTCAGCCACCAGGCCGGGGGGATGACTAAAGGCACGCTGGCGACGAAGCAAGGCTTCTCGTACCCGCGGTAACGCAGCCACTTTTGAGGCGGTATTTCCCACTTCTTCAGTACGAAGCGTGTTAGATACGTCTTCACCTTCCAGGATAACCTTTACCAGTTCACCTTCAGCGATAAACTGGACATCTAAATGCGCCGCAAGCGGAACCAAGGCGTCTTCTGACGCAATATCAACACCGTGATGAATGGCCGCCAGTGCCAATACGCGGTAAATTGCACCAGAATCGAGTAAATTCCAGCCCAGCTTTTCTGCTAACAGCATACATAGCGTACCTTTACCGGCACCACTGGGACCGTCAACAGTGATAACTGGAGCGTAATTAGACATAGGTTTCTCCGAAATTGTTACAACAATCATTTCGTTAAGCAGAATAACTGCCTATCAAACGGGGGCATATTATACGTGAGAAATAACAAATTTACACCTAAAAACACAGATGCCCATTCTGTTGCTGTTTGAAATAAACCCTTGCAAACAAAAAAGCCCGTACTCATGGTGACGGGCTTTTTCTGCAAGCTAAAGGCTTTCAGCCATTATGCTGGCTGACTCAACATGGCTAACTTCTCGAAATAGTCTGGGAAGGTCTTTGAGGTACATTTAGGATCGTTGATAGTCACAGGCGTATCGCTCAGGGCCACTAATGAAAAACACATCGCCATGCGATGATCATCATAGGTATCAATGGCGGCATGTTTAAGCTGAGTCGGAGGCGTAATCGTAATGTAGTCATCGCCCTCTTCAACGTCAGCCCCCACTTTACGTAACTCTGTTGCCATTGCGGCTAATCGATCCGTCTCTTTCACACGCCAGTTATAAACGTTGCGAATAGAGGTGGTACCCTCAGCAAAAAGGGCCGCGGTGGCAATCGTCATTGCCGCATCAGGAATATGGTTAAAGTCCATATCAATGGCTTTCAATTCACCTCGACGGGCAATCACGAAGTCATCACCCCATTCAATCTCAGCGCCCATGGCGGCAAGCGCATCAGCGAACTGTACATCACCCTGAATGCTTTTCTTGCCTATGCCGGTTACTTTAATTTCGCCGCCTTTTATCGCCGCTGCGGCTAAGAAATATGATGCCGATGACGCATCCCCTTCGACCAGAAATTCGCCAGGAGCCTGATAAGTCTGACCGGCGGGAACAACAAACTCCTGATAATTCCGGTTTTCGACGGTGACACCGAACTGCGCCATAATATGCAACGTAATGTCAATATAAGGTTTTGAAACCAAATCACCTTTAATACGAATAACGGTCTCTGATTTAGCCAATGGTGCTGCCATCAAAAATGCGGTTAAAAACTGGCTAGAAATCGAGCCATCTATGTCAACCTCACCACCTTGCAATCCTGTCCCTTTAATTTTCAGCGGCGGGTAGTTTTCACTCTCCAGATAAGTCACATCTGCGCCCGCAGTACGTAATGCATCAACAAGATGTCCGATTGGCCGCTCTTTCATGCGGGGCTCACCCGTCAGTACAAACTCACCATCCGCTAAGCATAACGCCGCAGCTAGCGGACGCATGGCCGTTCCGGCATTGCCTAAATATAACTCGAGCGCTTTTTCCGCTTGAAATGCTGAGCCCAATCCTTCCACTTCACATACGGTCTTGTCAGCCGATAATTGATAATTCACACCCAGCTGTTTTAGTGCATTCAGCATATGGCGGATATCATCGCTGTCTAACAAGTTAGTGAGGCGAGTATTACCTTGCGCTAACGCTGCCAATAATAGTGCGCGATTAGAAACACTCTTCGAACCCGGTAAATTCACTTCCCCATTGACCATCTTTATCGGCTGTAACGTTAAACTTTCCATCTGTTATTTATTCAATCCTGTATTTTGGGCGTTCCTGCAGATTAGCGAATAATGATTCAGTTCGCTAGTACCTTTGCCGAAAAGGCCCGGATTCTCACTGAACACTGAATAATGAAGTGGCTTGGGTTATATCCCTATAGATTTTGGCCAAACCTGAAGGTAACCTAACCGGATCAATCTTATGAATTATTACAGGCAATACCTGTACTAAGTTTCAATCATAAAAAAAGGGATCAAACGTGAGTTTTGTGACACCCAAGGTCGGCATTGGCATCATCGTTGTCAATGACAGCGGTGAGATCCTTATCGGCAAACGAAAGAACAGCCATGCACCGTACTATTCAATACCGGGCGGCCACCTGGAAATTGGCGAAACCTTCTCTGAATGTGCCATTCGGGAGATGATGGAAGAAACAGGACTAACCATTTATAACCCAGAAGTTATTGCAGTGACCAATAACCTCGCGACTTACCGGGAATCAGGCAAGCATTACATCAGTGTCGCCCTGCTTGTGACCGACTTCAGCGGTGAGCCGGAATTAAAAGAGCCCGACAAATGTGAGGGCTGGCAGTGGGTCGAACCTAACCGTCTACCCTACCCGCATTTTGATGCCAGCGAACAATCGATTCGCTGTTATCTCACAAAAAAATTCTGCATAAATAAATAAAAAAAACCGCCAAATGGCGGTTTCCCATATTCAAGTAAGATCACGCATTTTCTTGCTCAAACTGCAACATGAAATCAACCAGGGCCTGTACGCCTTCAATCGGCATCGCATTGTAAATCGATGCCCGCATACCGCCAACAACACGGTGACCTTGCAGCGCTTTCAAGCCCGCAGCATCAGCTTGCTCCAAGAATTTTCCGTCAAGTTCCGGAGCCTTTAACTGGAACGGTGCATTCATTAATGAACGGTTATCCGGATGTACTTTATTCTCATAGAAGTCTGAGCTATCAATAAAGTCATAAAGCAAATTCGCTTTTGCTTCATTCCTTTTTTGCATCGCTTCCAAGCCACCGAGATCTTTCAGCCACTTAAACACTTCACCAGCCAGATACCAGGCAAATGTCGGCGGTGTATTGAACATCGACTCTTTATCGAACAGTACTTTATAGTCAAGGATACTAGGGATCTCTTGCTTCGCTTTACCCAGTAAATCATCGCGAACTATGACGATGGTTAACCCAGCAGGACCCACATTTTTCTGTGCTCCCGCATAAATGACACCATACTTTGACACATCGATAGGACGAGACAAAATCGTTGATGACATATCTGCAACGATGGGTTTGTCCGTCTCCGGTAAATCACGGATTTCAATGCCGTCAATCGTCTCATTAGGGCAGAAATGGACAAAAGGTGCATCATCAGAAAGTGACCATTCACTGGCTGGCAGAATCGCTTTTTTACCATCACGCACACAAGTGATATCCACCGCATTGGGCTCACAATATTTTTTCGCTTCAGCAATCGCACTGTGTGCCCAATAACCACCATCCATATAGTCGGCCGTTTGAGCCTCACCCAATAAATTCATTGGTACTGCAGCAAACTGACCACGTGCACCGCCATGACAAAAAAGAACATGATAGTTGGCAGGAATTGCTAATAGCTCACGCAGATCTTTTTCTGATTGCTGTGCAACCGCAAGAAACTCTTTACTGCGGTGGCTGATTTCCATCACCGATGTTCCTAAACCATTCCAGTTAACGAGCTCTTCCTGAACCTTTTTTAAAACTTCCGCTGGGATCATCGCTGGGCCAGCGCAAAAGTTATAGACTTTTTCCATGATGAAAAACGTGCTCCTGCAGTGCAATTGGGGGGATATTTATATTTCTTATCACAAGCCTTTAGGGCAACAGGCTGTGACAAGGATCAACTTATCATTTTTTACACCTTTATCGCGGATCTGAAAACCCCTGGAGGCAACTATTTGTCGAAAAAAGGTCGACTCGGCTGTGATCATTGCCATCATCGGCAGTTTCCGCTTTTTCAGGTATAAAAAAACGCAACCCGTAGGCTGCGTTTTTATCAGCATAGCAAACTAACGATTAGTCTTCGTCAGTTGATGCGTCTTGCTCTGAATCCGCTTCAGGTTGTTGCGTCGCTTCCGTATCAATCGCCTGCTCACCGTCGACTGCGATTTCACCATCTTCGATAGCGTCTTCATCCAGTTCAACTTCTTCTGGCTCATCAATACGCTGAAGACCAACAACAAGTTCTTCTTCAGCAGTACGAATCAGCGTTACACCTTGAGTGTTACGACCAACACGGCTTACTTCAGAAACACGAGTTCGTACTAATGTACCACCATTGGTGATCATCATGAACTCATCGCCATCTTCAGCCTGAATTGCACCAACAACTTTCCCGTTACGATCAGAAACCTTGATAGATACAACACCTTGTGTCGCACGGCTCTTCGCTGGGTATTCTTCTAGTGAAGTACGTTTACCGTAACCATTTTCAGTTACTGTCAATACGTCACCTTCGTTGTGTGGAACAATCAGTGAGACAACTTTGTCACCTTCAGCCAGCTTAATACCACGAACACCCGCTGCAGTACGGCCCATGCCACGAACACCGCCTTTTGCATTGCCGTCTTCGTCAATGACAGGGCTTTCGTAGAATCGGACCACTTTACCGTAAGAAGAGAACAACATGATATCGCGTGTGCCATCAGTGACATCGACACCAATCAGCGAATCTCCTTCACGCAGGTTCACTGCAATGATACCAGCGCTGCGAGGGCGGCTGAAATCAGTCAGAGGTGTCTTCTTCACAGTACCGTCAGCGGTTGCCATGAAGACAAACTTATCTTCTTCGTACTCACGTACAGGCAGTATCGCGGTAATGCGCTCACCTTCTTCCAACGGAAGAATGTTCACGATTGGCTTACCACGAGCAGTACGGCTCGCTAATGGTAACTGGTACACTTTCAGCCAGTACATACGACCACGGCTAGAGAAGCACAAAATAGTATCGTGAGTATTGGCTACCAGCAGACGCTCGATGAAGTCTTCTTCCTTCATGCGCGTAGCCGCTTTACCTTTACCGCCACGACGCTGAGCTTCGTAGTCACTCAGAATCTGGTACTTCACATAGCCTTCGTGAGAAAGCGTAACAACCACATCTTCTTGAGTAATTAGATCCTCAAGATCGATATCATGGCTCGCTGCCGTAATTTCAGTACGACGTTCATCGTTAAACTGCTCTTTAACGGCAAAGAGTTCTTCGCGAATGACTTCCATCAGGCGCTCAGGGCTACCAAGGATGAATAGTAATTCTTCGATGACATCAAGAAGACCTTTGTATTCTTCAAGGATCTTCTCGTGTTCCAGACCGGTTAAGCGGTGCAGACGCAGCTCAAGAATGGCTTGTGCTTGTGGCTCTGTCAGGAAGTACTGACCGCCATGAATACCAAACTCAGGCGCTAACCATTCAGGACGTGCAGCATCAACACCAGCACGCTCAAGCATGGCAGCAACATCACCTAACTGCCACGGACGAGCAAGAAGCCCTTCACGCGCAACTTGTGGTGTTGGAGCATTACGGATCAACTCGATAATTTGATCGATGTTAACCAGTGCAATGGCCAGACCTTCAAGGAGGTGTGCACGCTCACGCGCTTTACGTAATTCGAAGATTGTACGACGCGTTACCACTTCACGGCGGTGATTCACGAAGCACTTCAGCATCTCTTTTAAGTTAAAGAGCTTCGGCTGGCCATGGTCAAGTGCAACCATGTTAATACCGAATGTCGTTTGCAGCTGAGTCTGTGAATAAAGGTTATTGAGAATAACTTCACCAACCGCATCACGCTTACATTCAACAACAATACGCATACCGTCTTTATCAGACTCGTCACGTAATGCACTGATGCCTTCAACTTTCTTATCTTTAACCAGCTCGGCGATCTTTTCGATCAAACGGGCTTTATTCACCTGATATGGGATCTCAGTGACAATAATGGTTTCACGACCATTTTTCTCAACTTCAATATCAGCTTTGGCACGCATGTAAACTTTACCGCGACCAGTATGGTAGGCATCAATGATACCTTTACGGCCATTGATCTGTGCCGCCGTCGGGAAGTCAGGGCCAGGAATATAATCCATCAGCTGATCGATAGTGATCTCTTCATTATCGATATATGCCAGACAGCCATTGATGACTTCACCCAGGTTATGAGGCGGTATGTTCGTTGCCATACCAACCGCAATGCCCGATGAACCGTTAACCAAAAGGTTAGGAACCCTAGTTGGCATAACCGCCGGGATATATTCTGTGCCATCATAGTTAGGCACATAGTCGACCGTTTCTTTATCGAGGTCTGCCAAAAGTTCGTGGGCAATTTTTGCCATACGAATTTCGGTATAACGCATTGCTGCAGCTGAGTCGCCGTCAACGGAACCGAAGTTACCCTGACCATCGACAAGCATGTAGCGTAGCGAGAATGGTTGCGCCATACGTACGATAGTATCGTATACAGCACTATCACCATGGGGGTGATATTTACCGATTACGTCACCAACCACACGGGCAGATTTTTTGTAAGCTTTATTCCAGTCATTGCCTAGCACATTCATCGCGAATAATACGCGACGGTGCACTGGCTTAAGGCCATCACGCACATCCGGAAGAGCACGACCCACGATAACTGACATCGCGTAGTCGAGATAAGAGCTTTTCAGCTCATCTTCAATGTTGACGGGCGTGATCTCTTTTGCAAGATCGCTCATTGAGCCAATATCCCTCAGGTAATTTCTGTCGTATACGTATACCAAACGGCATAGTTATCTCGCCTATCAGCGCATCATTCGTTGATAACGGCCTCAAATGGCTTTGATGTAGCCCCCTACATCTTCAACCTTTTGGATTGCTCTCAAACTGCTGAGACCGCTCTGATTGGAGCAGATAACTATGACGTTAGGTATAATACGTTAAGGTGCGAGAATGTAGCATAATTCCGACTTAATAGGCACACCTTTCACTGCAGTTGTGAGTAATTTAGCGTATTTACGAAAAATCAGAAACCATACGATCGACATTTAGGTGAATTCCTAACCTTTACTGGTTAATTCTTGACCACCAAACTCTATTTAACCCCTGTGTTGGACACAAAATTGCAACCAATTGTAAATATTCGATCGATGCGACTTTTATGCACATTGAGCACATGATCTGAGTGAATTCAGACCGCTGTCACCTTTCTTGTCAGCGCCAGGCGTAAAATCGATCTTGCACACAGGGAAATTTATCGTAAATAAATAAGTGGGGTTGGCATGTTAAGTTCTGTAATAAATACCATCGGATTGTGCATCATCTGCGGGAAATATGTACTTATGCTAATTCTGGCAGCAATGACCATTTTTTCAGGTTCATTTAATCCTGAAGTGCTGGCTTTTCCTATCATTGAATCGTCAGAATAATTGTCGCTGAACTCTGCATCTTGAGATAGTTTGGGTATATAATGCGCCATCCAGTTAAGGAAAATGGCGATAACAATGACCAAGCAGTTAAATGTCGATCCGGCAGAAATCAGTAAATTTGAAGATATGGCGTCACGCTGGTGGGATTTCGAAGGCGAATTCAAACCCCTTCACCAAATCAACCCGCTTCGCCTGAATTATGTTATTGACCGTTGCGACGGGCTGTTTGGCAAGAAAGTACTGGATGTTGGCTGTGGAGGCGGCATTCTGGCAGAAAGCATGGCTGTGGAAGGTGCCGATGTTATCGGATTAGATATGGGCAAAGAACCCCTGACCGTTGCCCGCCTGCATGCATTAGAGACAGGTACAAAACTAGAGTATGTCCAATGCACAGCGGAAGAACACGCCGAGCTGCATCCGCAAACCTATGATGTGATCACCTGTATGGAAATGTTGGAGCACGTCCCCGATCCGGCGTCAGTGATTGCGGCTTGTGCCAAGATGGTTAAACCAGGCGGCCATGTGTTCTTTTCCACTTTGAACCGCAATACCAAATCTTTCCTCTTTGCCATTGTGGGTGCAGAGCACCTACTCAAGTTGGTACCTAAAGGGACACACGATCACAAAAAGTTTATTCGTCCCTCGGAATTGATTGGCATGATTGACCCGACCCCGCTTCAAGATCGCCACATTACTGGCCTTCACTATAATCCGTTAACGGATCACTACTGGTTAGGTAACAACGTTGATGTGAATTATATTGTCCACACTGTCAAAGCTTAATTTTTTCACTTCAGTATTGAGTTTCTCATAACAGGGCATGCTATTGCCCTTTTATGTATCCTACTGTTATTTCAGCTCAACATTCAGATCCCCCCATTCACGACCTTACTCCAAAAAGAACCATTATTCACTCAGATAGCGTCTTGACTAAAAGCTAATGAATCCTTGCTCGTCTCTACATCTTGAGATGTTTTGAGTATATGCTTTCTATTAGAGCTTTCTTTTTGTGATTGTTATATGGACATTTAAGCATGATAAAAATTATCCAAGCCGTTCTGTTTGATCTCGACGGCACTTTATTAGATACCGCGCCAGATATGGCAGAAGCGGCCAACCGAGTACTGGCCGATTATGGTCATGGCCCGCTCACCGCCCCCCAAATTAAAGCCAATACCAGCTATGGTGCAAAAGGATTACTCTCTGCAGGCTTCGGCGTTATACCTCCGCATCTTGATCTGCACAAGCTCAGGCAGGAGTTCCTCGATTACTATCAGCAAAATATCTGTGTCGGCACGTCTATTTACCAAGGTATTCGTCAATTACTCTCATACCTTGAACAACAAGGGATCCCCTGGGGCATTATGACCAATAAGCCTCGGTTCCTGACAGATATGCTGCTGCCGTTTTTTCCGGAACTGCTGAAAGCACAAGCCATCGTATGTGGTGATACGCTCGCCTTAGCGAAGCCTCACCCCGAGCCCCTGCTTTATGCCAGTAAGTTACTTGGTGTCGACCACGAGATATGTGCCTATATTGGCGATATCGAAAAAGACATGATTGCTGCTCGTGCAGCAAATATGCATCGTTATATTGCTGGCTGGGGCTATATTGGCGAATCGCATACACCGGAGCACTGGGAAGCGCATGGCATTCTGCAAACACCCGAAGCATTTATCACCACCCTGAAAAGTCAAAATGAACGCAAATAAGCTATATTTCAAGCAATTTTCAGGGGTTGACCGAGCTGCTTTAAAACCACTAAAAATCAAGAAAAATAAATTTTTATTTTAAAAAAAAGCAATCATATACGGGTTGCTTTTTTCATTAATATTGCTACATCTAACCAGAACGGGTTAGTAGGCACTAACTATTTATTTTGAATCCCCAAGTTATCCACAACCGGTCAAAAACTACCACCTTGCAAAGTAGTCTCTTCATCACTATCTTGTAACCCCATAAGCTCAACACCACCATATATAGTGTTTTCACACGCAACAAGAAATGTAACAAAGATCACAATCTTTGCTACCCTTATTATTAAAGTTGCAAAAAAACACCGGATGTATGAAATTTCGGGAAAACGACAAAAAATGAATCAACAACTCACTGTTACCAAGCGTGATGGCCGCAAAGAAACTATCGATTTAGATAAAATTCACCGCGTTATTGCCTGGGCTGCAGAAGACCTAGTCAACGTATCGGTATCTCAAGTTGAACTGAAATCTCACATCCAGTTCTACGATGGTATTAAGACTGCAGACATCCACGAAACCATCATCAAAGCAGCAGCAGATCTAATCTCGGAAGAGTCACCAGATTACCAGTACCTTGCAGCACGCCTCGCGATCTTTAACCTGCGTAAGAAAGCGTATGGTCAATTCGAGCCGCCAACACTTTATAAGCACGTTACTACGCTTGTTGAAAAAGGTAAGTACGACCAACATCTGCTTGAAGACTATAGCGAAGAAGAATTTGCCCTGATGGACAGCTTCATCGATCACTGGCGCGATATGAACTTCTCTTACGCCGCGGTCAAGCAGCTTGAAGGTAAATATCTGGTACAAAACCGTGTATCCGGTGAGATCTTTGAAAGTGCCCAGTTCCTTTACATCATGATTGCTGCCTGCCTGTTCGGTAAGTATCCAAAAGAAACGCGCCTTAGCTACATCAAACGTTTCTACGATGCGGCATCAACATTCAAGATTTCACTGCCTACGCCAATTATGTCTGGTGTACGTACGCCAACGCGCCAGTTCAGTTCTTGTGTCCTGATCGAATGTGACGATAGCCTCGATTCAATCAATGCAACCGCAAGTTCAATTGTTCGTTATGTTTCTCAGCGTGCTGGTATCGGTATCAATGCCGGCCGTATTCGCGCATTAGGGTCTGAAATCCGTGGTGGTGAAGCTTTCCACACCGGCTGTATTCCATTCTACAAGTACTTCCAGACGGCAGTTAAATGCTGTTCTCAGGGTGGTGTTCGCGGCGGCGCAGCAACCTTGTTTTACCCAATCTGGCACGGCGAAGTTGAATCGCTGCTGGTACTGAAAAATAACCGTGGTGTTGAAGAAAACCGTGTCCGTCATATGGACTACGGCGTACAAATCAACAAACTGATGTACACCCGCCTGATCAAAGGGGCAAACATCAGCTTGTTCTCGCCTTCTGATGTACCGGGTCTTTATGACGCATTCTTTGCCGATCAAGACGAATTTGAACGTCTGTACGTCAAATACGAACAAGATAGCAGCATCAAACGTAAAACCATTAAGGCCATCGACCTATTCTCGCTGCTTATGCAAGAGCGAGCCTCTACCGGCCGTATCTACATTCAACACGTCGATCACTGTAATACCCACAGCCCGTTTGACCCAAGTGTGGCGCCGATCCGTCAATCTAACTTATGTCTTGAAATTGCATTGCCAACCAAGCCATTAAGCAATGTCGAAGACGAAAATGGTGAAATTGCACTATGTACGCTGTCGGCATTCAACTTAGGCGCCATTGATACGTTAGACGATCTTGAAGAGCTTGCCGATCTGACGGTTCGTGCGTTAGATGCCCTGCTGGATTACCAAGATTACCCGCTACCGGCTGCACGACGTTCAACCATGAACCGTCGCACCCTTGGTGTGGGTGTTATCAACTTTGCCTATTATCTTGCCAAACACGGTGTTCGTTATTCTGACGGCAGTGCAAACAATATTACTCACCAGGCTTTTGAAGCGATTCAGTACTACCTGTTGAAAGCATCTGTCGGCTTGGCAAAAGAACAAGGTGCTTGTCCTGCGTTTAATGAAACAACGTATTCGCAAGGGATTTTACCTATCGATACCTACAAAAAAGAGATCGATAAAATCTGTAGTGGAGAGCTTCACTACGACTGGGAAACCTTGCGTGAGGAAATTAAGATTCACGGCCTGCGTAATTCAACCCTGTCTGCGCTTATGCCTTCTGAGACATCGTCTCAGATCTCTAACGCAACCAATGGTATTGAACCGCCACGTGGCTATGTGTCAGTGAAAGCTTCGAAAGACGGTATCTTGAAGCAAGTTGTTCCTGAGTACACCAAGTACAAAGATAACTACGAACTACTGTGGAATATCGGCAGCAACGATGGTTACCTGCAGCTTGTGGGCATTATGCAGAAGTTTATTGATCAGTCGATTTCTGCCAACACCAATTATGACCCAAGCAGTCAACCTGGTGGCAAAGTGCCGATGAAACTGTTGCTAAAAGACCTGCTAAACGCGTATAAGCTTGGCGTAAAAACGCTTTACTACCATAATACGCGTGATGGCGCTTCTGATAGCCAGAACGATACTACAGACGACTGCACCAGCTGTAAGATCTAAGCGCTATAGGTTAATACAGCGACAGATGCGCTTTTTTGATCCAGATCTTGTGTGAACTGCACAGCACTGAACAATGAGTATTTAAACATTAAATGGGAGCGTCAGCTCCCCTTTGATTTTGAGGAAATGATGGCATATAGCACTTTTTGTCAAACCAATAACGATCAGCTAAAAGAGCCCATGTTCTTTGGCCAGTCAGTCAACGTTGCTCGCTATGACCAGCAGAAATTTGAGATTTTTGAAAAGCTCATCGAAAAACAGCTTTCCTTTTTCTGGCGACCAGAAGAAGTAGACGTATCAGGCGATCGTATTGATTACAACAATCTGCCTGATCATGAGAAGCACATTTTCATCAGTAACCTCAAATATCAGACGTTACTGGATTCTATTCAGGGTCGTAGCCCGAATGTCGCCCTGCTGCCCATTGTGTCTATCCCAGAGTTAGAGACATGGATTGAGACATGGTCGTTCTCTGAAACGATCCACTCGCGTTCCTATACCCATATCATCCGTAACATTGTTAATGATCCTGCGGTAGTTTTTGATGATATCGTCGAAAACGAATACATCATCAAACGTGCAGGTGACATTTCCAAGTACTATGACGATCTGATCGCAGCAACCAACGATTATCACCGCTTAGGCGAAGGGTCGCACACCATTAATGGCAAAACCATTACGGTAAACCTTCGTGAGATCAAGAAAAAATTGTACCTCTGCATGATGTCGGTGAACGCGCTGGAAGCGATTCGCTTCTATGTCAGTTTTGCCTGCTCATTTGCTTTCGCTGAACGCGAGCTAATGGAAGGCAATGCGAAAATCATCAAGCTGATCGCCCGTGATGAAGCTCTGCACCTGACTGGAACCCAGCATATTCTTAACCTTCTTCGCTACGGTCATGACGATCCTGAAATGGAAGAGATTGCCGCGGAATGCAAGCAAGAATGCTTTGATATTTTCAAAGAAGCGGCAGAGCAGGAAAAAGAGTGGGCTGAATACCTGTTCAAAGATGGCTCGATGATTGGTCTGAACAAAGATATTCTTTGCCAGTACGTTGAGTACATCACTAACCTGCGCATGAACACGGTGGGTCTTGAACATGCCTACCCGGGCGCGACGCAAAACCCAATTCCGTGGATTAACTCCTGGTTGTCATCAGACAATGTTCAGGTTGCTCCGCAGGAAGCAGAGATAAGCTCATACCTTGTCGGCCAGATTGATAACGATGTCAGTGCCGACGATCTGGTTGATTTCGAGCTGTGAGTCGACTAACCATTACGGTTAACGGACAAGAGGTTCATGGCAATAGCCGTGAACCTCTGCTCGTACAGTTAGAAAATGCCGGAATACAGCCAGAGTACCAATGCCGCAATGGCATGTGTGGCGCTTGCCGCTGCCAACTCACAGCCGGCGCTGTCGATCAGCAAAATGCTATGGCTTTTGTTGGTCAAAATGAAATTCTGGCTTGCCGTTCAATCCCCAAGGCAGATGTCGAGATAGCGTTCAATTACCAACTTATCGCTTCCTTGAAGTCTCAAGCGGGCTGAGATGCCGCACATCAAACTCCCCTTTGAGAGTTGCTTAGGGAACCCACTCCCACGAAGGGATTGCGATTTCTGCACACATTCCGTTCGACGAGAATTCCCGGAGTAAGTCGTAAGTCCTGAACCTCGCATCTTTACGAGGCTTGGCAACAGAGCCTAATTACTCCTCTCGATAAATTTCCACTACTTTCTGCAACTCAATCACTTCCGGCTCCGGTATATTTTCCTCCGGGTAGGCATTGCGTACTTTTTCAGTCAACCCTTTGGCAAAAACATCTCGCTCTCACGCTGGATCGATTCATACTGACCGATCACCTCTCTGTCATCCAGCCAGCGGCGTAACATATCAAGCATCACTGTCGCGACCACATTCCTGTAGTCATTTGATCCATAGCGACGTTTGGTTTTAATTAGCTGCGCCCAATCACCTTGTGGCGTAGATAATGCCACAGCAACTTTATCGTCGTGAACAGGCCCTGATACCAATACAATATCGGATGCCGTATCACCCCTGGCTGCTGTCGCCATGGCGAACGCAGACGCCAGCAGATCCTTTGTCGCCATCTCAGGCTCGGCATTCGCCGCCAGCATCCAGCCCTGGCGGAGTTTAGCCTTGGCGTTCGGGAAGTCCTGCAGCCAACTGGTTAACCAGCCACCGGTAGACTGCTCTGCAATGGTTAAGCTAAGATCTTGCTTAACCAGTAACTCTCCAACCTGCTCAGGCAGCGTTTTTCCAACACCGACGACATTATCACCCAGCTGTAACACCATTGTTTGCTGCAAAGAAAGGGCGTGCTCATTTCCTCTCGGTGCAAACAGTTTTACCTCAATAAACGGCAATGCCGAGCGGTAGCCAATTTCATACCCTTTGGGCAAAGATAGCGGAGATAATGTCTCGCTAATGCCCGATTCGGATAAACCAAACGTATAAAAACGGAGGCAATCACGCGCTGCTACCGTAGGAAAGGCACAGGTTAAGCGAGGAATAATTTCAACTTGCACCATCTGTTTAAATTCACTGGGAACTCCCGGGGTGAAGAACAACCAGGCGCGATTCAGTTTGATCGCAAAACCACAAGCTGTACCTACCGGGTTTTCTAACAACTCTGCCCCTTCAGGCAACATGGCTTGCTTCAGGTTAGTCTTTGGCATTTCCCGGCCCAATTTCTGATACTTAGCCTGCATCTGCTCTACCCAGTAATCAGACTGCTCAAGGCCGACATCGCTGGCTATCGCCGCTGCCTGGGCCGTTAAATCATCACTGGTTGGGCCTAAACCGCCATTAATAACAACAATATCAGAGGTAAGACTGCAGTGTTCTATTTCAGTCGCTAGCGCTTCTAGCTGATCACCCACCGTCGTACGACGGGATAACGCAAAGCCTTGCTGAAAAAAAAGACGTGATAACCATGCCGCATTCGTATCCAAAATATCTCCGTGCAGCACTTCTTCACCAGTACTGATCATCGCAATCTGCAACATGACTTCCCTCTTCTGTAATTGATCAGCTAACAATATATACCCAAATTACTTCACTATGCGACATTCAGTGGTTACAGAACCACTCCACAGGATCGAAACACAATAGACACACAAGAAAACACCCTTAACTGTAAATATAAATTTACACCCGTGATCGTTAAAGTTGACAGCCAAGCTAACTGGCTTTAAGGTATCGACCAGCAGATAAAAGTACCTTTTCATCTTCATACTACCCGTTACCACTAATTAAAGAGCAAGAATTGTGAATATCACCTATTACTACATCTCTTATCGCCAGCCACAACGGCACGATCAGGTGTAAACTTAAATTAACAGTTTGAACTCGATTACGCCGCTGTGGCTTTATTTTCCGACAGGGAGATTAACCACGGGTGTACACGCCTCTCCCTAACCACAAAAACGATTATAAATCTGGGAACTACAACTTTAATGACCATGAACAAAACTTTCGGCAGCATGCTGATCATTGCCGGAACCACGATCGGCGCAGGCATGCTGGCATTACCACTGGCTTCTGCCGGGCTTGGGTTTACCGCTGCAACTCTCACTATGTTCGCCATTTGGGCTTTAATGATTTATACCGCGTTGCTCATGCTCGAAGTCCACCAGCATGCGGACCAAAATGCGACCTTACATAGCCTGGCCCATCAGCTACTCGGCCGCAAAGGTCAAATTATCGCCAGCTTTGCTATGATGTTCTTATTTTATGCATTATGTGCAGCTTACATTGCCGGTGGCGGCGAGCAGTTAAACAACAAACTCAATAACTGGATGGGATTGAACGTGGCTCCTCAGGTTGGCGTAATTAGCTTTACCCTGATTATTGCGACAGCTGTCTCTATTGGTACACACTCGGTCGATATCGTGAATCGTATTCTGTTCACCCTGAAAGTCATTGCACTGGCTGTAATGCTTGGTTTACTCGTTCCGCATGTTCAAGGCCAGCACCTCGTTGATATGCCCGTACAGAACGGACTCATTATTTCTGCTCTGCCAGTGATCTTCACCTCTTTTGGCTTCCACGGTAGCATCCCTTCAATTGTTCGTTATGTCGGGTTAGATATTAAAGTGCTGCGCAAAATAATGGTGATAGGCTCAGCTGTTCCGCTGACCGTTTATATTCTGTGGCAAATTGCCAGTCAGGGAGTATTGAGTCAGCCTGATTTAATGGCCAGCACCACACTAGGCTCATTCATTAGCACGTTAAGTGAAATGCTTCATAACCCGTTGGTCAGTAAATCGGTCTCTGTTTTTGCGGATCTGGCACTGGCGACCTCTTTTCTTGGTGTAAGCCTGGGCCTGTTTGATTTCCTATCTGATATTTTAAGCCGCGACAATCAAGTAAAAGGGCGCCTGCAAACTGCGCTGGTCACTTTCATTCCTCCATTGGGTTTTGCACTTTTCTATCCACAAGGCTTTATTACGGCACTGGGCTATGCGGCAGTTGCTTTGGTAATTCTGGCTATTTTCTTACCGGTAGCCATGGTGAACGTGCAGCGGAAACAGACGGGCTTGGGCTATCGTGTTCGTGGTGGTACGCCAGCTCTGATTGCCGTTACTGGCGCAGGTATTCTTATTATCAGCGCACAGTTCCTGCAGATGGCCGGCCTTATTCCTGCGGTTGGCTAGGGTCTGTTCATCTTTCAACGCAACTATTTATCCTGCTAATTAAATCCCCATTCCTCCCCTTGTTAAGGCTCGGCAGCACGAGCCTTAACATAGCCAATCAAACGCATATTAATGCTAGGAATATTACTGATTGTACGGGATACTTATTGTGCATATATTGCTTTAAGTTTTATCAATAATTATCAGTACACCCATTAAGTCACGGCTATTTGCACTCATCAATATTGGAACCAGCCTTCGTTTTTACTTTCTGGAGCATAAGTTGCGCAATAAATTTTACGCATCATTTTTACTTAGTTGCACGCTAACCGCTCCGGCTTATGCACGGAGTGAGCCCCCCGTCAGCAACAACCGTTATGATGGCCAGAGTCTTTTTCTCGAGTATAATTTTCACTCCGGTTACCAGGCTTTATCTGATGATGGCAATACAAATCACAGCAATATAAAAGTCGACCCTTTATTCTCTGCGAATTCCGTCAATACGATTCCAATGCATCTTTCTGCGGCACCAGAACAGAACTGGGATTACCTTATGGAACAGTCTTACACCATTTTAGGCCTGAGTGTGGCAATGGTCGGTATGATGACCTTACTGCCTGAAAGTGTGACCAATTGGGATGAAGAAGATCGCAACTTAAGCAATCTCGGCAGCAAGTGGTGGGATAACGTCAGCCAGGGTCCGGTATGGGATAATGACGATCATTATCTGAACTACATCATGCACCCTTATTTTGGTGGTGTTTACTATACGGCGGCTCGTCATTCAGGTTTTGATGAATGGGAATCATTTTTATATTCAGCCACTATGTCAACATTCTTCTATGAATATGGCGTCGAAGCCTTCGCGGAAGTCCCCTCGATACAGGATATTATCGTCACACCTTTATTCGGTGCTGCGGTGGGTGAGGCCATGTTCCAGACTGAATTAGATATCACAGCAAATGGTGGTGAAGTACTCGGCTCTGAAACTCTGGGCAGAGTCAGCCTGTTTTTCCTCAACCCCGTCGGTCATATCCATTATTGGGTTTCAGATTGGTGGAAAGGTGATACCAACGTCAGCTTTATCTATACCCCTTGGTTTGGGAATGCTAATGCGGCAAATTTTGCATTAGAGGCTGGCGCACCGTATGACAAACAGTTTATTGGCTTAGAGTTAAAAATCGAATTTAAGTAACAAATACAGCAGTACATAGTAAAACTATATTAACTATATTAACTATATTAACTATATTAACTATATTAACTATATTAACTATATTAACTATATTAACTATATTTACTATATTAACAATCTTATATATACAACTTTTACCTTTAATTTTCAAGAATTTATACGCAAACTTTTGCAGTTGATGAAGTAATATCACGCTTTTCTATTAATTCAATATTTATACCATTATTTTTACGTTACTCTCCTGTTACTTTCAAGCCAATCAATGCCTAAACCCTGGTGATGAACGATACCTTTTCTCTTTTTGATCATATTCAATCGCCAATATGGGTGTTTGATCTCGACTACAAAAAAATAATCTGGGCCAACAAAACCTCTTTATCTTTATGGGAAGCCAGGTCTTTAGAAGAGTTAACTGCCCGAGATTTCGCCCAGGACATGTCACAGGCCGTTGAAGCCACCTTGAAGGGTTATCGCCAGCGATTTGAGAACGGAGAAGCGATTAAAACGTGGTGGAACTTTACCCCTAAGCAAATATTGAAAAATGCTCTCTGCATATTCTCGGGGATTAGCTTACCTGATGGACGTGTTGTGATGCTGGTTGAAGTGATTGCCGAAGAATCCAGCATGCGTCGCGATCTTGCCTTTTCAGATTGTTCCAATCTTGCTCTGCTATTTTCCGACCAAGGCGATCTGATCAGTGCCAATAATACCTTTAGTCACTCTTTTGGTCAGTCTTTGCATGATCTTGGGAGCTTCCTTGGTGATACTGAGCTCGCGAGTGCATGGATAGAAGATGCCAAGCAGCAAGGTTCAATTAACCATGAAAAATTGTGCTGGACCGGACAAAACCACCTTTGGTTTGACATCAGAGGAAAATGGCTGCAAGACAACCAGCAGCTTTTACTTCATCTGATCAATATTAGCCCTGAAAAAGAAAGGCTTAAACAAGCTATACACCATGCAAAACATGACTTTTTGACTGGATTGTTGAGCCGTCATGGGATCTCCAGTGCGATAAATGAGTCGCATCATAGTCAGCAACCTTACGATTTGCTATTTCTCGACATTGATGGATTTAAATTGGTGAATGATGCCTATGGCCATGCCATCGGCGATAAGCTGCTACGCGCCATTGCACTACGGTTAACAGAAATGCTGCAACACAAAGGCTTGTTAGCCCGTTTTGGTGGCGATGAGTTTATTATTCAGGTTGAACATCGTAATGTCCCAAACATCCCATCGTTTGCAAAGACAATCATCAAAGAACTGAATAAACCTTTTCATATCAAAGAAGTCGGTGAACTTTCTATTGGGTGTAGTATCGGTACGACTAGCTACCCCGTTGATGCCCAAGAGATTGAAACGCTGATCACCCAGTCCGATATGGCAATGCACCGGGCTAAATTACGAGGCCGTAATCGCAGTCACCATTTTTCGCAAGATATGGCTGATGCCTTATATCGAAAGATGACGTTACGTCATCACCTGACATTGGCACTTGAAGCTGACGCTTTTGAACTCTACTACCAGCCAATTGTTGATTTAAAAGCCAGGAAACTAAAAGGCTTTGAAGCATTGATTCGCTGGTACGACGAAGAGCTGGGACAGGTTTCGCCGGCTGAATTTATTCCACTGGCGGAAGAAACAGGTCAAATAGTCCCGTTGGGGACCTGGATTCTGAAAACGGCCTGCCAGCAACTTGCCTCATGGCAGAGCCGGTATGATGATAAATTTATAATGAGCATTAACTTGTCACGTGCCCAGCTTCAATCCACTCTGGCGCCGACAATTAAATCGATAATAGAGCAGTTTGATATCGATCCTGCCCAGTTAGCGCTGGAGCTAACTGAATCAACCATGCTGCAGGAATATGACGACGCTAAACAGTGTCTGGAAGATTTGGCAGCGTTGGGATTAGAGCTCTATCTTGATGATTTCGGAACCGGATACTCTTCTCTTTCACAACTTCAGGATCTGCCAATCAGTACGGTCAAACTGGACCAAAGTTTTGTTCAGGGCGAGCACAAAGGCAGCCAGGCTATCGTTGAAGCAACTCGGGCCATCTGTGAAAAATTCGATTTGAAAATCATAGCAGAAGGCGTCGAAACCGCCAGCCAGCTGGAATACCTGCAAACATGTAATTTCGATTATTGCCAGGGCTACTTTCTCGGCAAGCCAATGCCGCCGGGGGAACTGGAAGCAACTAAGTTTGCCTTGCTCAATGAGATCCCCGTAACAAAATACATCCACTAACAAATAAGGCCGCTAACGGGCCTTATTTCACCGATAGCCTTTATTAAAAACAACGCCCAGCTTTAGTACAGAGCCAGTAATACGGCTACCCAATCGGTCACACATCACAAAACTGACAATATCATAAACTTTCAACACACAAATGCATGTAGTTTTGTATGCAACAGGATTGTTTATATTTTCACTCACCATCTGATTTTAGCTTATGTAAGCCGCTAAATTATTCGCTAATTTATTGTATAGAAAGATAAAACATCGCGTCACCACCAAAAGTATCCTTTATCATAATATTCTACTGGTATTTCAATCTGATAGAGTCTTAGTCATTTCATCCCTCTACAGTGCATCAATTTAAGATTAGAATCTTTATCTGTTTGATAATTTATATATTTTTTATTGCAGTCACTAAGAAGGCAGATATGAAAGACCTCTCATTTCGACGTATTGGTTTTAAGCAACGTATTATTTTTACCGTTGCTCTACTGGTATCCGCGGCACTGTTGGTCACCAACTGGCTGTCTTATAACAATTTCAAAAACGACAAAATTGCCTCGATTGAAGAACAATCGCAATTAATTGTAAAAAGTGCAAAGCGTGAAATCGAATTATCGATGCAGACCAAAATTGATGCACTGGGCTCAAGCAAAGCCTTTTTCCGATCCAGCCACTCAAATAGCGAATATGTCGAGATAGCAAGGTTGCTCACCGAATCGGTTGGATATTCCAGCTTTACCGTGGGCTACAGTGATGGCCGTGCCTTCGGTGACTCCGGTGGTAACAATGGTGTCTTTGATGTCCGGGATTATGATCCGCGTACCCGTGATTGGTACCAGCGAGCATTAGCGAGAAAAGAAACCATACTGACCGATATCTATACCGATGATACGACCGGCGATTTGATGGTGAGCATCGCGACCCCAATGGGCAGCGAGGGTGTAGTGGTCGGTGATATCTCATTGAAAAGTCTTAATTACGCTATTAACAATGTTTATTTTCCCGGAGCAGTGATCTTAATTCTTAGTGAACAGTTTTCTCAGCTGGCATCCTCAGATCCCAGTGATGAGCTGGGGATCTATTTTGATATTCCGACATTGGAACAGCAGATGGCAAGCTTAGGCTCCGGTGCTGCCGATTACCAGTGGGCAGGAGCTGATAAACGCGCCTATTTTTCTGAAATTCCACTTGTTGACGGCCATAAATGGTATCTCTACGTCGGCGTTGATAAATCGGTGGTCTATGCCGATGTTGAAGCGGCACTCGTCAATGCATTATCAACATCCGCTGTCATTCTGATCATTGCACTCCTGATTGTCATTGTGGTGTTAAACCAGCTATACCGTCCAATCCTTACACTTAAAGACGTGGTACTTGATTTATCAAAAGGAAACGGCGACCTCACCCGACGATTACCTGTTACTAGCAATGACGATCTTGGCCAAATATCACAGGGGATTAATATTTTTATCGAGAACCTGCAATCATTGATGCTTGAGGTCTCGCAGTCTTCTGAACATATTTCCCGCAGTGTCGACCAGCTTAAAAACCAAACCGACGCAAACAACGAGGTGTTAACAGCTCATGCGACTGAGACGGTGCAAATTGTTACTGCGATTGAGGAGATGAGCGCTACTGCGAATGATGTCGCAAGTAATGCGTCAGAAGCTTCCCAATTTACCCATAAAACCAATTCACGCGTGGCAGACTCTAAAAATGTTGTCGCCCTTGCTACAAATACAGTCTCTCAACTTGTTGATAATGTTGAAAACACCTCTGTCAGTATTGCCGAAATAGAAAAAGACACCTTAGAGATCACCAATGTACTGAATGTTATCGGTGAAATAGCCGATCAAACGAATCTGCTGGCGTTAAATGCCGCCATTGAAGCGGCCCGAGCCGGAGAGCAAGGCCGGGGCTTTGCCGTTGTTGCTGATGAAGTAAGGGCACTGGCAGCCAGAACACAGACAAGTACAGCAGAAATTGAACAAACGCTAAGTAAACTACGTAACGGTTCATGCTCCGCAATGGCTGCTATGGCTGCGACCAAGTCAACATGTGAAAAAACCGCAGAGAGTACGTCTCAGGTGGAGAGCGACCTTGATACTATCGCCCATTCAGTCACCCACATTAATGACCTCAATACCCATATTGCTACCGCAGCCGAACAGCAAAGCTCTGTTGCAGACGAAATCACCCGCAATATGGCTGCTATTCGTGAAATCGTAGAGAGTCTGTCTTCTAATGGAGAAGCGACAACAAATGAAACCATCAATCTGGCTGCAGCAAACAGTCAATTAAAATCGATTGTTGGGAAATTCAGGTTGCAGTAACCGGTTTTCGACCAACAAGGGGAGCAGCCAGTAGCTTGCTGATTATGCGAGAAGCGTACATACGCTATCAAGGTGCTCCCTTGCAAGCCCTTCTCTCTTGCCAGACTGGGAGCCCACCGTGGTTCCCTTGTTTGCATTGAAGTGACATTGATGCCTGCCGCGGTATGGGAAAATCGTCAATAGTGCTCTCGGTAGGCGAAGCCAACAAACCTGGCAACTTGTGTGGGCGGATGAGTTAGACCATAATAAATTTTTAAGACCGTAATAATTGCTTAAATAATCAGTAATTAAAAGACCCTCTTACTTTATGAAGTTACATCACCTAGAAGGTTATATTCAATCGATTTATTTAGCTGAATATCAAGATAAGCTTTTATTACTCGATGGCTGTAGCCGTGCTGATATACCCCTGTTAACACAATTTATTACAGGCTCACTGCAAAGGTCTATAAATGATCTCAGCCTCGTGGTTGTTACCCACATGCACCCAGATCATGCAGGAGCCGCCCACAGGCTACGCCGTTTAACCGGTTGTAAAATTGCAGCCGCCGATGTGTCTGGGCAGTGGTATGCAGGGCTTGACGGCCTGTTAATGCATTTCACCGATATGCTGCTGGCGAAATGGGTAGCAAAACGCATGAACAAGCCACGGCGCAATGTATGGTATTCAAGTAGGCTTCACGCTGACTATAAACTTGGCGACGGTGATCCTTTACCCGACTTTCCTGAATGGGTCGCCCTTGCGACGCAAGGCCACACCGACCGAGATTTGTCTTTGCTCCACCTCCCTAGCAATCGTATTTATGTCGCAGATTTAATGGTCAAGGTAAAAGGCCGCTATATTCCCCCATTCCCTGTTTTTTATCCCAACCGATATCGTACTTCATTAAACAAAGTCATAGCACTACAGCCAGATTCAATTTTTCTCGCCCATGGTGGTGAGGTTCATCCCTCGGAACAGGAGCTCCAATACTTACTCAACCGTGCACCAAAAATTCCAACAACCCATTGGCGCTCGGTAAAGACAAAACTGAAAAAAGCATTAATATAGCGCGCTTTAACACGTCGCTCCTGATTAGAGGTTAAATGCCTAAATTACCGTGAGTTATACCGCTGACTGCTACATAATGTCGCGTCTGGGTAGCGCATGAGAAGATAAAATGGATTTAGGGATTTTACTCGCGATGATGCTGATTTTTATCGGCTCTTTCGTTCAAAGCTCTATCGGGTTTGGCTTGGCCATTGTCACCGCCCCGATACTTTTTCAAATCTCACCGGATTATGTCCCGGCACCCATCACCACTGTGGCTTTATTCCTGTCATTGATAAATGCAAATCGTCACAAGGCAACGATTTCGCTGAACGGTTTATGGATGGCATTTCTTGGCCGTGTACCCGGCTCTATCGCTGGTGGTTTTCTTTTATATTGGGTCGATGCGAATCAGCTATCACTCTGGCTCGGGGTGATGGTTCTTTTAGCGGTCGGCATCAGCTTGCTCCCTATTCGTATCCAGCCAAATCCCAACAGAATGATGATTGCAGGCTTTTTCTCTGGTTTCTTTGGTACCAGCTCAGGGATCGGAGGCCCACCGATAGCACTGCTTTTGCAACATCAGGAAGCCAACTTGATCCGGGCAAACCTATCTGCATTTTTTGTGGTCAGCAGTTTGCTCTCGTTAGCGGTACAAGTACCGATTGGTTATATGAGCCTTCACCACTTTTATCTGTCACTACCTCTATTACCGGCTTCATTTCTGGGTTACAGAGCAGCAATGCATTATATCGACCGGATTCCCAGGAAGACGGTTCGTCTTGCATCCCTGGCTATTTGCTTTGTTTCTGGAATGACGGCGATTATTTCAGCTCTGCATGAATAAGTATATTTCGCGGCGTGACCGGTTTATCGCAAAATGTACCGAGTGAAACCTGATAGTCGGATTGTTCTAAGAAACAGACCCGATCATAGACCAGCCACATTTCCAGCGGTCGCCGAAATAGCTGGCGAACTAACTCCATGCGCTCAGTGATCCGGTATCTTGCTTCACCTTCTTGCTGCCAATAAGCGAAGTCGGTATCGCCAGGCAACGACAGTTCCTTTTTCTCAGCCGCCCAGAAACAGAAGGCGGCAAACCCCTCATTGAGCAACGCTTTCTGTACATTAGGTACTGGTAAATAATCATCGCAACCGCGTAATTCACGCTGCAGCAAGTCAAAGCCAAGACGGTAGCTGACTTCCACAAAACGCTGACGGCGAACACGCTGGCCAGCCGTAACCGTTTCTTGCAGAGGCAAACGCAGATCATGCTTAGACAAGGTGATCCCACTCTGCTTCGCAATATCTGACAGGGGCTGATAGTGTTTTGCGCGGATCAGGTGGTAGCAGCAAGGTGAAATACTGACCGCGGCGCCTTGTTCAGCAACGACACGCTGCAGCAGTGATACATGCAAATCACCGCAGGCATGCAAAGCAACCGCATGCTGCTGGGGCTGAATATATTGCTCGCTACTCTTATCAAAGGCATCGGCAGTAATAAAGGTGATCGGTAAACCTAATCGCTTAGCCGTTGCCTCACCCTCAATACATAACTGATGTTGCCATTCAAGACTGGTTACCGGCATGTGATGGTTCGCAGCAAGTACCCGACCCAGATGACCTTTACCCGCACACCATTCTAACCACGGTAATTGTAGCTGCGGTAGCACCGCGCTAAATGCACAGATTTGGGTCCACTTCCGGCCCGGAATACCAACATCAAGCCCTTTGGGGATAGCGGCATTTTTAACTGGCAGTGATGGGCATTGCGATAATTGATACAGCTCAGGAGCATCGGGGATCCACGTTGATAAGGCCTCGGCTAACGCTGCATTATCTTCATTAAAATACGCGGTCTGCTCTTCAGTTAAGCTGATTAGCCACTGACACAACGCCGGATGGGTCTGCCCCCAGACAAAACTCCGTTCGGCAAAGGGCATAAACTGCCAAAACTCACGATTTTTCGTCAATAACTTATCTAGCTGGCGAAACTGGTGGATATGCCCTGGCATGAGGTGGCTCTTAGGTTGCGGTAGTTACTAAATCGACCGGCTATAGTAGTGGTTCTGATTTGAAATTCCAACCAATTACAGTGATGAAAAAAGTCATAACTGTCATGCAATAAAAAAGCCGCAGGATCCTGCGGCTTCATAAATATGTATCTCTCAGCGACTTTAAGGTACTTAGGTATCTTTAATTTATCACCGGACCGGTAAGTCCATACTGGCGAACATCGCCTCAATCTCGCCACTGGTTTTTAGCGCAACAGCCTGCTCGACCACATTCCGTACCAGATGAGGTGCAAAATGCTCTATAAAGTCATACATATAGCTACGCAGGAAGGTGCCTCTCTTAAAGCCGATCTGAGTTGTACTCGCTGCAAAAAGGTGGCTGGCATCGATAGCAACCAGATCACTATCCTTTTCAGGATCCATTGCCATACTGGCCATAACGCCCACCCCAATTCCGAGCCGGACATAGGTCTTAATGACATCAGCATCGGTGGCGGTAAAGACCACCCGAGGCGTTAAACCTGAACGGTGAAACGCACTATCCAGCTCTGAGCGACCCGTTAAACCAGATACATATATCATCAGGGAATAAGCAGCCAAATCATAGATCGTGATTTCAGCTTTGTTTGCCAGCGGATGATCGGAGCGAACGACAATAGAGCGATTCCAGTGATAGCAAGGCAACATAATCATATTTTGACACAGATGCCCCGTTTCTGTCGTAATCGCAAAATCCGTGGTGCCCTTAGCCACCGCATCTGCTATCTGGGATGGCGTTCCCTGGTGCATATGTAACGACACTTTCGGATAGCGGGTCATAAAATATTCAATCACGGGGGGTAAAGCATAACGAGCCTGGGTATGAGTCGTGGCAATATTCAGCGTTCCCATCTCAGGATGAGTATGCTCCCCCGCCACCGTTTTAATGCTTTCAACCCGCGATAAAATATCCCGAGCAATTTGCACAATATCCGTTCCCGCCGCCGTCACTTTGGTCAGGTGCTTGCCACTGCGTTCAAAAATCTGAATACCCAGCTCATCTTCAAGCAAACGTACCTGTTTACTGATCCCCGGCTGTGAGGTGTATAAGCTCTCCGCCGTTGAGGATACATTCAGGTTATGATTAACAACCTCAACGATATATTTTAATTGTTGTAGTTTCATGGCACCGCCCAGCCTATAGTCCGTTACATCTTAGTACCAATTGAATTAGAAAAATGCGCTTTCAGCAGAAATTATTCAATGTAGCCAGTCTTATCTGTGCAAGTATACCCACGTTAGCTCAAGATGCTCGTTTCATATAATTTGCTCACATCAAAAATCAGCGACTCAGCATGCGTTCCGGAGGAAATTCACTCATCGGGGGGGCCTACTCTGCCCACTTCTGGGTTAAATACACTCGACATGACCCGTCTCATTCCTTTGCCCATGATCCTTGAATTGAACCGGCAGGCATCACTCTCTGCGGGAGGAAAAAACAACCTATTCATAGATACTGGTAGCAATTTTAAGGTTCTCGCTATCCCCAAATTGTCAGATAGTGTATCTTATAACCCCTGTATAAAAATGCATGGAAGATAAACATATCTTATGAGTATACCTTTAGCTATAGGCCTTTTCGTCTTGTTGCTGGTGCTAATTGTTGGCTACAACATATTAATCCAGTATCGCCATCGTTTAGAAAGTGCGAAAAACCAAGAAATGGCAAAGCATATTTCGATCATCGATGCCACTGAAGAGCTTATTGGTAATGCTCACCACTTGCCGTACAGTAAAGAACTGCTGGTCTGTCTGAACCAGCGTATCTTATTTGCACTGCAAAGCATGAAGGAAGCCGATCCTTCAGATAAGAGCTTATCGGTTCGGATAAAAAATGTCGCCGAACAAATCAGCCACCTGCAGGCAAACTATTCAAATAGTGATGTGGCCGGCTTTAAAGTACCGACGACAGACAAGCAAGCCATTGGCATGCTACAACTGGTTAAACGGCTGAAAAACATTATCAAAAATGAACACAGTAAAGGCCGCTTCTCAACTCAGCTCTTTGTCACGGAAAACGCCCGCCTTGAGGGGCTCCAGCTTCGCATCAACATAGAAAACGTGATTAAGCGGGCTAATGATTCCATCCTAAAGCGTCAGGTTGGTACCGCGAAACAGCTATTAAAGAAAGGTATTGATGTACTTTCGACGAGAAATGATAACTACGCGAATACAACGCGCGAGAAGCTGCAACTCATGCTTAGTGAGATAGATAGCAATCAATCGCTCAGCCATGAGCAAGAACGAAAGCTGATGAATGACAAAGAGCATGACGAACTCGATGTCTTGTTCCAGCCAAAGCAGAAGTGGTAATTTCCACCACGTTATCCAAAGGTCGCTGATGCGGCCTTTTTTAATCGCTACTTTTTATACCTAAAAGACATAACTCGGCAAAAATAGCCCATGAACAACACTCAACCTATGATTGATCGACTGCTCGCCCCGATTAATCAATTTCTCCAGTGTGAAACACCCGACGCTTGGATTGATGAGGCCCGAAAACCTGAAATCCTCACCGCTTTACTGGTTGATCATTGTAACTGTGAACTCAAAGCCAGCCAGACCGCAATCTGGCTGATCCGTAAATATGCAGTAGATACAGAAAGCGGCAACGCGTTACTGGAATGGGCAAGGCCTTATGAAGATTTTGTTTACGGCAGAGCGCACAGCACGACAGCCTTTCACGGTAAAAAAAATGGTTTATCTGGCGAGTTAGTGCCAAAAGCGGATACCGCTTATGGACAAGAGCTGATTGAAAGAATGGTTCGCCTGATCAAAGAAGAATTCCATCACTTTGAGCAGGTATTGGAGATCATGGAAAACCGCCAGATCCCCTACTCAAATTTGAATGCGGGCCGCTATGCCAAAAGCTTAATGAAAACGTTACGTACGCATGAACCGGCAACCCTGATCGACAAGCTCATTATCGGAGCTTATATCGAAGCCCGCTCCTGTGAGCGCTTTGCTAAATTAGCCCCCTATCTGGATGACGAACTAAAGAAGTTCTACATCTCATTACTACGTTCAGAAGCTCGCCATTATCAGGACTACCTGGCATTAGCCGAACAAATTGCCGGCAATGACATATCAGATCGGATACAGGCGATTGGCGCGAAGGAAGCAGAACTCATTGTAACGCCGGATAACACCTTCCGTTTTCATAGTGGCGTACCGGCGTAGCCGTATCGAGATTCCAGATACGAGGATTAGGCTCTTAAAAACAAAAAACCGCCTTCCGGCGGTTTTTTATTATTTCTCTTCTTTCTCTTTCTTCGGTTTTTTCCGTTTATCGGTAATTACCCACTTACCATCGATAAACAAACCCGTCCAGCCAGAAGGCTTCGCGTCGATTTCCGAACGGATATAGTTCTCTTTGCTCTTACGGCTAAAGCGAACAACCGTCTTACGACCATCCGGATCTTCGGTTGGTGCATCGGCGAGGTATTTAAACTTCTCTGGTAAACGATCTTTAAAGCGAACCAGCTCTTCGACGTAAGGAGCACGCGTCTCGCGTGATTTAGGGAACGTACTCGCAGCCATAAACAGACCTGACGCACCATCACGTAAAACGAAATAGGCATCCGGATCCTGGGTGCAAGGGATCTCAGGCAAGTGAACCGGATCTTCTTTCGGCGGTGCAATTTCACCACTCTTCAGGATCTTACGGGTGTTCTTACAGCTTTCGCTGGTGCAACCCATATATTTCCCGAAGCGACCCGTTTTCAGCTCCATGTCTGAGCCGCACTTGTCACATTCGATCACAGGGCCATCATAGCCTTTCAGCTTGAATTCGCCTTTTTCGACAATGTAACCGTCACAACTCGGGTTGTTACCACAAACGTGCAACTTGCGATCCTGATCAATCAGGTAAGCATCCATTGCCGTGTCACATTTAGGACAACGCTTTTTGGCACGAAGAGCCGCGGTTTCTACGTCTTCTTCAAGAACGTTAACAATGCCTTCTTCATCACCTAAGTTAATGGTGGTTTTGCAGCGCTCTTTAGGCGGCAATGCGTAACCTGAACAACCGAGGAAGACCCCTGTCGACGCAGTACGTATACCCATCGGGCGGGAACAAGTCGGACACTTAATATCGGTTAATACGATATTGTTCGGCTGCATCCCACCCTGATCTTCATCCAACTCGGCTTTTTCAAGCTCGGCGCTGAAGTCACGGAAGAAGTCATCCAGAACCGCTTTCCAATTCTTCTCACCTTCAGCGATTTTATCCAGGTTACCTTCCATGCGAGCGGTAAAGTCGAAGTCCATCAGATCGGGGAAACTCCCGTCAAGACGGTCCGAAACGATCTCACCCATTTTTTCAGCATAAAAACGGCGCTGATCAACACGGACATAGCCACGATCCTGAATCGTTGAAATGATCGATGCATAGGTAGAAGGACGACCAATCCCGCGCTTCTCTAACTCTTTAACCAATGCCGCTTCTGTGAAGCGCGCTGGCGGCTTAGTGAAGTGTTGTTTAGGCTCAACGTCTTCTAGCTTCAACGTATCGCCTACGTGAACTATAGGCAACGTCGTATCTTCATTCTTGCCAGAAGGTCGTTGCACATGTGTCCAACCTGCAAAGCGCAAAGTACGCCCTTTCGCTTTCAGCGTAAACTCATCGGCCTGAACAGTGATTGTGCTGGAGTCGTATTTAGCCGGAACCATCTGACAAGCGACAAACTGACGCCAGATTAAGTCATACAACTTAACCGCATCCTTATCCATGCCTTCCAGGTTTTCAGCTAGTACGTCGACACTTGAAGGACGAATCGCTTCGTGCGCTTCCTGTGCATTCTTTTTGCTGCCGTAAGTAATCGGCGCTTTAGGGAGATAATTCTCACCATACTCACTACCGATAAATTCACGAGCAGACTCAACGGCTTCTTTTGACAGGTTCGTCGAGTCAGTACGCATATAGGTAATGTAACCCGCTTCATACAGACGCTGAGCCAGACCCATTGTACGTTTTACACCATAACCAAGACGGGTACTTGCCGCTTGCTGCAGGGTCGATGTGATATACGGTGCTGAAGGCTTGCTGCTGGTCGGGCGATCTTCTCGATCGACCACCTTGTAAGTCGCACTATCAAGTACCGACTTAGCCGCCATGGTTTGTGCTTCATTAACCGGACGGAAAGCTTTACCCGCCTGTTGAGCCACCATCAGGCGCAGTGCATCTTCACCGACCGTTAAGGTATTGGCGTGAATGTCCCAGAACTCTTCCGGCGTAAACGCTTTGATTTCGCGTTCACGTTCAACAATCAGCTTTACCGCCACTGACTGTACCCGACCGGCGGAAAGGCCTCGTGCAACCTTCTTCCAGAGAAGCGGCGACACCATGAAACCCACTACGCGATCAAGAAAACGTCGAGCCTGCTGAGCATTAACACCATCAATATTCAATTCACCCGGCTGTTCAAACGCCTGCTGAATTGCATTTTTAGTGATTTCGTTAAAAACCACTCGCTTATAACGTGCATCATCCCCACCGATGATCTCACGAAGGTGCCACGCAATAGCTTCTCCTTCGCGGTCCAAATCGGTAGCTAGGTAAACATAGTCAGCGTCGGCAGCTAGCTTTTGCAATTCGTTTACGACTTTTTCTTTGCCCGGAAGCACTTCGTAATGCGCATCCCAATCGTTGTATGGGTCAACACCCATTTTACCGATCAGCGACTTACGGTCTTTTTGTTTTTTGAGACGTGCTTTTTCCTCTGCGCTTAACCCTTTGGTTGAAGTCGCAGCTGCTTTCTTTCCGGTACTACGCGCACCCGTTGGCAAATCACGTACGTGACCAACGCTTGACTTTACAATGAAGTCCTTCCCCAAGTACTTGTTAATTGTTTTAGCCTTGGCAGGGGACTCCACGATAACGAGAGATTTACCCATAATGACTCTATTACGTCCTCGTGCTCGCAAAATTTTCAATTAAAAACATAATGTTGCACGTTAAAAAACATCATTTAGGCACGGCAACGCTATTACAATAGTGATCTACTCTACAAGAAGGTCAACTGGTTTTTGACGAAATTGAACTGTTTGGTTGTCCCTTCCCCAGTTGTTAATCATAAGTTAAAAACAAGATTTCATCTTTTTTCAGCAAAACTCACCCTTAATTCATCTAATATAGGCTGAGTGATAACATTGAAGGCGCTAATCATTACCACCTCACATAGTCTTTGACTATTCAAACTGACGATTATTTGTCTTCGCTCACAGAATCAACTTTTTTCTGCCTTTAGTTTAACCACCCATTCATCATTTTTGCCACACCCCGTCTTTAATTAAGGATTTGTTTTCTACCGGCAAGATCAATACACTGCTCGGTGTTTTTCATACCAGAGAAGTCACTATGAGCGGAAAAAAAACTATTTCTTCAGACGATCTCCTACTGATTGCAAATCAACTTATTCAAGAACACGATGCTTATATTGAAGGCATGCGAGCGACTGCTGTTGAAGAAAAAGCAGATGTACTTGTCTTTAAGGGTGAATATTTCCTCGACGATAAAGGCCTTCCAACGGGAAATACAACGGCAGTATTTAATATGTTTAAATATCTGGCGCATCAACTATCACCTGAGTTCACTCTAGATCAATAATACCGGTTACTGTCTAGAAAAAAACAAGCTGAAATAAAATTAACCCGCATAATCAGCGGGTTAATTTTAATAATCGATGCGACAAATCCTATATTTCAATCGTCATCGTTTCATCTTTTTTATTGGGTTGAGACGGCGGCTCAGTCGGCCCTTTCGGATCCTGACCATACATATTCGCTCCTCTGGTACCGCTAAGAATACCTAGCTCCACAAGAGCAAAAACCGGCCCGATCAAAGGCATAAATGTCAATAATACCCACAAAGCACTTTTATTTCGGTCATGCAGTCGCTTTACATTTAAGGCGATGGATGACCAAAACACAAACCCCATAATCAGCATTGATAAAATATTCAGTACTGAATTATTACTCAAATTATCGGGATGGGTATACCAGAACACCGGAATAGTCATCAGTAATACCGGCAGGCTATACAGCCAATAATCCCTGCGACGTAACCGACCTTTAAGAGAAAATAACGCCCATTTCTGATCCATAATACAACCTTCTGCCTGACGCATTACATGAACGGGCGCTGGCCACGACTAATCCACTTTAATAGCAAGTTATCAGCCGCATCCCCCGTAACGCCAGCCAGCTTTTCGGCTAGTTTTTTATGCTTGGCAAAGTGAATACCTAGTACTTCACGTTCTTTACATGCCCGAACAATAAAATCGTCGCTGGTACCAATTTCATCCACCAGCCCTAATTCTTTGGCTTTCTGACCAAACCAGTGCTCACCCGTTGCGACTTTTTCCAGATCAAGTTCCGGGCGGTGTACCGCAATAAAATCTTTAAACAGACCGTGGGTTTCTTCAATCTCAGACTGAAACTTTTCCCGGGCCTTATCGGTATTCTCACCGAACATGGTCAGCGTGCGTTTAAACTCCCCCGCGGTCACTTGTTCAAACTCAATATCATTCTTTTTCAATACCTTATTGAAATTTGGCAACTGCGCAATCACCCCGATAGAACCGACAACCGCAAAAGGTGCAGAGATGATTTTATCGGCCACACAAGCCATCATGTAACCGCCGCTGGCTGCCACTTTATCAACCGCAACGGTTAGCTTAACACCCGCCGCTTTCAGACGATCTAACTGAGAGGACGCTAGTCCGTAACCGTGAACCATGCCACCGCCGGTTTCAAGGCGCAGCAATACTTCGTCACCTTCAACCGCGACAGCAAGAACGGCACTGATTTCTTCACGTAACGAGGCCACTTCACGGGCATCAAGACTGCCGTGAAAATCGAGGACAAACAGACGCGACTCACGTGCATGATCTAAATCGCCTTCTTTCGCCGCCTTTTTAATTTCATTCTGACGGGCTTTATCTTTTTCTTTTTCCGCTTTTTTCTCTGCTTTTTCACGCGCTTTTAAAAGCGGTTTATCAAATAAATGAGACTCCATCTGATGGACCGTATGCTTATACTGCTCAGTCAAATCAGTGACTTCAAGCTCACCCTTTGGTGCACCATGACGTCCGCTCAGCCCTTTCGCTAAAACGAGAATACCGGCAATCGCAATGACAACCGTCGCAATCTTGGCCAGGAACAGCCCATAATCAAACAAAAATTCCAATGTTGAGTCCTCATTTTGGAAGTAAATCCCTCTCGTATTTAATCGTTGCCCACGGCACTTATTTCATACGATTGGTATTTCCCATTGTAACCAAGTTGTCACCGGTACCGCTATGGCAATACAATAGGAAAAACTAAAAACTGATAAGGAAGTTATACGTGGAATATCAAATTGCTGCAGATTCGCTCAAAGATCGTGTCATTTTGGTCACAGGGGCTGGTGAAGGCATTGGTCGTGAGGCAGCCATTAGCTATGCCGCGCATGGCGCAACGGTTATTTTGCTGGGTCGCACTGTTGCAAAACTGGAAGCCGTTTACGATGAAATAGAGGCGCAAGGATATGCCCGGCCAGCTATCATCCCGCTCGACCTGCAAGGCGCGACCAAACAGCACTATATTGATATGGTTGAAACCATTGAAGAACAATTCGGCCGTTTAGACGGTGTGTTGCACAATGCCGGTTTACTCGGGGTATTAAGCCCGTTTGATCAGCTGGGCGAAGATACCTTTGACGAGGTTATGCAGGTGAATGTCAAAGCACAGTTCCTACTGAGCCAAGCAGTTATGCCTTTAATCAAAAAAGCGGAAGACGGCCGTATTGTGTTCACTTCATCAACCGTTGGTCATGAAGGCCGTGCATTCTGGGGGGCGTATTCTATTTCTAAGTTTGCGACCGAAGGAATGATGCAGGTACTGGCTGACGAGCTCAGCAACAGTAACGTTCGTGTCAATGCGATCAATCCGGGGGGGACTCGCACTGGTATGAGAGCCAAGGCCTTCCCTGCAGAAGATGCCAGCCAGTTAAAAACACCTAAAGATATTATGCCGCTATATCTGTATCTGATTGGGCCGGAAAGCAAAGATGTGAATGGCCAGTGTATTGATGCGCAGCCTAAAGATTAGGAATGAGATACAAGGTTCGAGATGCGAGAAACTAGATGACTGAGATCTGATCCCGAGCAAACCCGATCCAGTTTTTACCCCAAACAAAAAGCCGACGCAATTGCGTCGGCTTTATTATTCTCACGTGGTAAGACGGATCTTACTTACGAGTACGTGGTTTAGCCGGCTTATTGGCTAACGGGTTGCGGCGGTTAGCAGCATTACCTGAAGGTTTGCGCTTGCCCGGTGTACCAGATGCCGATTGGCTATCTGAAGGCTTACGTTTACCTTGCGGGGCCGAACCGGTAGATGGTTTGCTACTGGTAGGTTTACCGCTAGCCATAGGTTTACCGCTCGGTTTGCCATTTGACGGCTTACGCTTGCCCTGAGCCTTCTGATCTTCAGCGGCATTACGGCTTGAAGAACGACGTTCCTCATTGTTACGACCACGACGACCACGAGGCGCTTCGCTCGCACGCTCTTCATGACGGCGTACCGCACGACGGATCTGACGAACACCTTTCTTGCGTTTCAGGCCTTCGACCGTCAACAACGTTGTTTCTTCAGGTGCAAGCTCAACAGCTTCGCGCAGGTAGTTGACTTCTTTAAGCTCAAGCTCCATCCAGCCACCGCGCGGCATATCTTTCGTTAGGTAGATGTCACCATAACGTACACGTTTCAGACGACTAACCGTTACCCCTTGTGAGTCCCACAAGCGACGTACTTCTCGGTTACGTCCCTCGGTGATCATCACGTAGAAAGTATGGTTCATCCCTTCGCCACCGGCATACACAACGTCTTCGAAACGTGCCATACCGTCTTCCAGCTTCACGCCCTGAACCAGGTTTTTAACCATCTGCTCAGTCACTTCACCGAAAACGCGTACCATATATTCACGTTCAACTCTGTGACTTGGATGCATCAGGCGATTAGCCAATTCACCATCAGTGGTAAATAACAGCAGACCTGATGTGTTCGCATCGAGTCGGCCAACAGAAACCCAACGACCGCTCTCTAAACGCGGTAAGCGGTCGAAAACAGTACGACGACCTTCAGGATCACTGCGAGTACATAACTCACCTTCCGGCTTGTTATACACCAGTACACGACATACTTCATCAGAAGTTGCGACCATTTCAATCTTGTGACCATCGATACGAACAGTGACATTGAGATCATCAAGACGATCACCCAATTTTGCCACCTTACCGTCAATACTCACTCGACCATTCTGGATCATTAATTCGATCTCACGACGAGACCCCTGGCCAGAACGAGCCAGCACCTTCTGTAATTTTTCACTCATCAGACAAACCTTTGTCACCTTCACAGGCGTCGAAACATCATCGAAAAAACACTTTAAGCCATCTTAAAGCGGTCGCGCATTATGCCAAAAACTTGGCATAGATGCTATCGGTAAACATAAAAACCACCATAAGTCCGGATGACCTTTACTGTGCATACCGCGGAGTATTACCGTCATTCAAATGGGCTTGGATCCCCGGTTCCGACTCGCAACACTTTCATTTCGTCATCGCTGAAATCAATTACCGTGGTTGGTTGCTCGCCTAAATAACCGCCGCTCATGATCAAATCTACCGCATGTTCTAATTTATCGCGGATATCTTCCGGATCAGACTCGGCAACATCGCTGTCCGGCAAAATGAGACTGGTCGACATCAGTGGCTCACCCAGCGCTTCTAGCAAAGCAAGGGCAATCGCATTATCCGGAATACGGATACCGATGGTTTTACGTTTTGGATTCATCAAGCGACGCGGGACTTCCTTGGTGCCTTTAAAAATAAAGGTGTAAGCGCCCGGCGTATTATTACGCAATAAACGGAACGCAACGTTATCAACCCGGGCATAGGTCGCTATCTCAGACAGATCGCGGCATAACAAGGTAAAATTATGCTTATCATTAAGGCGGCGGATCTGGCAAATACGCTCTAGTGCTTGTTTGTTTTCAAGCTGGCAACCAAGGGCATAACCGGAATCGGTTGGATAAATAACCACTCCGCCATTGCGCACAATTGCCACCGCTTGATTAATCAAACGGGTTTGCGGGGTTTCTGGGTGAACATAAAAAAATTGACTCATTCTTCCTCCGGTGACGATTCCGATTCAATCAGAACCGGCTCATCGACTCGCTTCTTTTCAACACTCCACTCTTGCCAAACTTCTGTTACGCCTTTCGGTAACCATAAGTTACGGCCGAGTTCCGTCCACGGCGACGGATAATGGAAATCAGAGCCTTGCGAAGCCAGTAAATTATAAGTGATCGCATAATCCCCTAGGGTGCGACGTTCTTGTTGTCCTTGTTGCGGCTGTGCCACTTCCATGGCGTCGCCTTTGGCCGCGACAAATGCTGCTAACAAACGCTTCAGCCATTTTGCTGTCATTTTATAGCGACCCGGGTGTGCCAGTACGGCCTGTCCGCCGGATGCATGAATAACGGCCACGGCTTCAGCAATGGAACACCAACTTGGCGGAACATAACCAGGGTGACCGCGGGTTAGGAATTTCTTGAATACTGCCTGCATGTTTTTGGCATAACCTTGCTCAACGATCCAACGAGCAAAGTGTGCACGCGTAATTGTTGCGCCAGCAGCAAGTGCCATCGCGCCTTCATAGGCACCCGGCATATTGTTTTTTTCCAGGCGGGCGGCAATCTCTTGGGCTCTCACCGAGCGACGTTCTGCTTGCTCTCGGATCAGCGTCACCATTTCTGGATGATCCGGATCAATGTTCAAACCCACGATATGAATATCAAAATTACACCAAAGCGTCGATATTTCAATACCTTTGATCAGAGTTAGAGGCAATTTATCGTCATCAATTGCCTGTTGTGCCAATAGTAGCGCCGCCACCGTATCGTGATCGGTAATTGCAAGCGCATCAACCCGACGTTCAACCGCTCTTTTCACCAGCTCTTGGGGGGAGAGGCTCCCATCAGACGCAGTGGTATGACTATGTAAATCAAACAACATAATTTTATTTCTGACTTTATCTCTTGACTTTACATTGACGAACTAGTTTACTAGTACGCAATTACTCGTTGTAAGAATTCACTCACAGGACTTTTACATGTTACAGCAAATTCATCATCCTCTCTGCGCTTTCTTGATCACTTGGTGGTGGCACTTCCCTCTGCGGGTAGTGTGATTAGCTGTACTTTACGGACAGAATAGACACAAACCCGCCTGGTGCGGGTTTTTTTATATAAAAAATTCAAGTTAAACAAAAATTTTATCAGCACGATGCCCAGAACTTAAACAGGACCAATGAAGGTCAAACAGCGTCCAATCAGGGGTCGCACTCAACAGGATTACATGATGATTATCGTACTAAAGCCACATGCAACAGAAGAACAAGCAAAAGAAATTCTGAACCGAATCCAAACATCTGGCCTGAAACCCCTTTATATGCCGGGTGTAGAACGCATTGTTCTGGGCGCTTTAGGCGATGAACGGATACTGCAAAAGCTTCAGCTTGATGCTTATCCTTGTGTTGAAACCGTTAAACCTATTTTAACTAAATACAAAATGGTCAGCCGCGAAGTACAAGCGCACGATACGGTGGTGCGCTTCGGCGACGCCGCAGTCGGCGGCAATAAGTTTGCGGTGATTGCGGGCCCATGCTCTGTCGAATCTGAAGAGCAGCTGATGGCTGTCGCTGAAGTTGTAAAGAAACACGGTGCGGTTGCTCTGCGTGGCGGGGCTTATAAGCCACGGACCAGCCCTTATGATTTTCAGGGGCTTGGCATCGAGGGTTTGAAATTACTGCAAAAAGCCAATCATCAGTTAGGCATGCCTACGGTATCAGAGGTTATGGAAGTGAGTCAGGTTGATTCGATGTGTGAATATGTCGACTGCTTACAGATTGGTGCCCGCAATATGCAAAACTACGCACTATTAAAAGCAGTAGGCGAAAGTAAAAAACCGGTCTTGCTCAAACGCGGACTTTCAGCCACTATCGAAGAGTTGCTGCTGGCCGCAGAATACATTTACGACGCAGGAAATCCGAATATTATTCTGTGCGAGCGCGGTATTCGCACCTATGAAACAGCAACACGCAATACGCTGGATCTGAACGCCGTCGCTTATCTGAAGCAACATACCCACCTTCCGGTTGTGGTTGATCCCAGCCATGGAACGGGGGTGCGTGAACTGGTTATTCCACTATCGCGCGCGGCGGCGGCTGTAGGTGCTGATGGTATTATTGTCGAATCACACCTTAACCCGTGTGAAGCGTTATCCGATGGCCACCAGGCACTGACAGGTCCAATGTTCGAACAGTTAATGCAAGAACTAAAACCGTTTGTAGAAGCGGCAGGGAGAACGCTGTGAATACGACCCCAGTAGGTGTCGGCGAGCTAGAAGTGCTCAGCCTTGATGTACCCTATGTAGCGGACCCGACGGAACTTTATTACTCCGTTTGTGGCAACCGCTCGCATAACCTGTTATTGGAATCAGCAGAAGTCGATTCCAAACAAGATTTAAAAAGCCTGATGCTGATTGATGCGGCGGTACGCATTGTGTGCCGCGGTACTGAAGTCCGGTTAGAGGCATTAACCGACAATGGTCTGAGCGTACTGCAAACCATAGAAACCGCTATTTCTGACGGCATTAGCACAGAGCGTGAAAGCCGCTGCTTAGTCATGAATTTCGCAACGGCTGAACGTGCCGTCGACGAAGACAGCCGCCTGCGCCAGACATCATCATTTGATGCATTGCGTATGATCCAGCATGCATTCAATACCTCAGGGCATCCGCAAGAAGCGCTGTTCCTCGGTGGTTTATTTGCCTACGATTTAGTCGCCGGTTTCGAACCGCTACCGGACGTTGAGCAGGATAACAACTGCCCTGATTACCTGTTCTATATTGCTGAAACACTGCTGGTTATCGACCACCAGCGTCGTAAAGGTAAATTGCAGGCAACCTTGTTTGGTGGTGATGACTATGCCGCCAGCTATTTCGAGCTAAGCCGTCGTCTGCAGCACATCAAAGAAGCCTGTCTGGAGCCTAAACCGCTTCCGGCGGCTGAGCTACTGGAAAGTTGCGAACCGGAAGTCAGCATCAGTGACAACGAGTTTTGCCAGACGGTCAAAAAGTTAAAGCAATATGTCATCGCCGGCGATGTATTTCAGGTCGTACCTTCACGTCAGTTTCGCCTGCCTTGCCCTTCACCTCTGATCGCTTATAAAGAGCTGAAAATCGGCAACCCGAGTCCATACATGTTCTTCCTGCAAGATGCTGAATTTACCCTGTTTGGCGCATCGCCGGAAAGTGCACTTAAATACTGCACCCAGAGCAATCAGGTCGAAATTTACCCGATTGCAGGTACCCGCCATCGCGGCACAAATCCAGACGGCTCAATCAACCTCGACTTAGATGGCCGTATCGAGCTTGAACTGCGCAGCGATACAAAAGAAAACGCCGAACACATGATGCTGGTCGATCTGGCCCGTAATGATGTGGCACGTATCAGTACGCCGGGTAGTCGTTACGTCGCTGATTTATTGAAAGTTGACCGCTACAGTCATGTCATGCACCTGGTATCGCGTGTGGTTGGCCAGTTGCGCGACGATTTAGATGCCCTGCACGCCTATCAGGCATGCATGAACATGGGAACCCTGACCGGCGCGCCCAAAATCCGCGCAATGCAACTAATCCGCAATGTCGAGCAGCGTCGCCGCGGCAGTTATGGCGGCGCGGTGGGCTATTTGACCGGTCACGGTGACATGGATACCTGTATCGTTATCCGCTCTGCTTATGTTGAAAAGGGGATCGCCAGTGTTCAGGCAGGAGCCGGTGTGGTGTACGACTCTATACCGCAAGCCGAAGCCGATGAAACCCGTAGCAAGGCGCAAGCGGTAATCACCGCCATTCGCAAGGCGCACAGTGCACCGCTTCAGGCTCAGTACTGCCAATCCCACCATAAATCGAATAAATAAGGAGCCGGAAATGACACAAGCACATATCGTCCTGCTGGATAACTTTGACTCCTTTACCTATAACCTGGTCGATCAATTCCGCTCGCTGGGTTATCCGGTCACTATTTACCGTAACAGCCTGAGTGTTATCCAGATGGAACGTGCGCTGGGTGAAAAAGACAATCCGGTATTGGTACTGTCGCCAGGTCCGGGCGCACCGGCCGATGCCGGTTGTATGCCAGCGCTGATACAGCGCGTTAAAGGAAAAGTGCCAATCATTGGTATCTGCCTCGGCCATCAGGCCATTGTTGAAGCATACGGCGGTAAGGTCGAAGGGGCCGGTGATATCGTTCACGGCAAAGCGGCGATGATGACCCATAACCATCACCCGGTATTCGGTGATTTACCCAATCCGCTCTCCATTGCCCGTTACCATTCCTTAGTCGCTACCCGTGTACCGGAAAGCCTGGAAAATATTGCCGATGTGAATGGCCTGGTGATGGCGGTTACCAATGATGCCGATCGCGTTTGTGGCTTCCAGTTCCACCCCGAATCAATTCTCACCACTCAAGGCGCACAACTACTCACCAACACACTGGACTGGGTGACGTCAACAGCAGAGACAAGCGCGGGCACCAGCAACAAATAAGATAAAGGAAAACAGATCATGGATGCAGCAATCTACACCATTGCAAATAAATTATACCAGCAACAAGCACTGACTCAGGATCAAAGTCAGACGCTGTTTGATGCGATTATTAAAGGTGACGTTGACCCTATATTACTTTCCGCGGTATTGACGGCGCTGAAAATTAAAGGGGAAACACCGGCAGAGATAGCAGGCGCAGCACGTGCATTGCTGGCAAACGCCAATCCGTTCCCAAGCCCTGACTATGATTTTGCCGACATTGTTGGTACCGGCGGCGATGGTGCTAACACCATCAATATTTCGACCACCGCGGCTTTCGTTGCGGCAGCCTGCGGCGTTAAAGTCGCTAAACACGGTAACCGTGGAGTATCAAGTAAATCCGGCTCCTCGGATCTGCTGGATAAATTCGGTATCAACCTGGCGATGAGCCCTGAGAATGCCCGCAGCGCGTTGGATGAGCTGGGCGTATGCTTTCTGTTTGCGCCGCAATATCACGGCGGCGTCCGCCATGCGATGCCCGTTCGCCAGACACTGAAAACCCGGACTATCTTTAACGTGCTTGGCCCGTTGATCAACCCGGCACGCCCTAAGATTGAACTGATGGGTGTCTATGACGAGGCATTGGTTCGTCCTATCGCCGAAACCATGGCAGCCATGGGCATGAAACGTGCGGCAGTGGTTCACGGTTCGGGGCTGGACGAGGTGGCTATTCACGGTGAAACCCATGTTGCCGAAATCATTAATGGCGAAATCAAAGAATACACCTTAACACCCGCTGATTTTGGCCTTGAAACGTACCCTCTGGAAGCCATTAAAGGTGGCGATCCGGAAGAAAACTGCGCCATTATCACCAATATCCTGACCGGTAAAGGGACTGACGCCCAGCAAGGTGCCGTCGCCGTGAATGTTGCACTGTTGCTGCGTCTGTTTGGCCAGGAGGATTTAAAAGCCAACACCCAAAAAGCGATTGATGCCATGCAATCTGGCAAAGCATATGAACTGGTTGAAAAACTGGCAGCACGAGGTTAATCATGGAAACAGTACTAGCGAAAATTGTTGCTGATAAACGTATTTGGGTTAACGAACGCCAAAAGCAACAACCATTAGACAGCTTTATCGAACAATTGAAGCCGAGCGATCGCAGCTTTTATGACGCACTGTCAACGGATACGGCAGTCTTCATTCTTGAGTGTAAAAAGGCGTCGCCATCAAAAGGGCTGATCCGTGATGACTTCGACCTCGATTACATTGCGCAGGTTTATAACGGCCATGCCAATGCGATCTCAGTATTGACTGACGAGAAATACTTCCAGGGCAATTTTGATTTCCTGCCACTGGTTCGGCGTCAGGTAAAACAACCGGTGCTGTGCAAAGACTTTATGATCGATACCTATCAGGTGTATCTGGCGCGCCATTATCAGGCCGATGCCATCCTGCTGATGCTGTCGGTTCTGGATGATGATAAATACCGTGAACTGGCCGCCGTAGCTGAAAAACTCAACCTGGGTATTTTGACCGAGGTCAGCAACGAGCAAGAGCTGGAACGCGCCATCGCACTGCAGGCCAGGGTTGTGGGTATCAACAACCGCAACCTGCGCGACTTAAGTATTGATCTCAACCGCACCAAAGTGCTGGCTCCTCGCCTGCCGCAAGAGACGATTGTCATTTCTGAGTCGGGTATTTATAACAACCAGCAGGTACGCGAACTGTCCGCCTATGCCAACGGCTTCCTGATCGGCAGCTCACTGATGGCAGAGAAAAACCTTGAATTAGCAATTCACCGGGTGTTGTTTGGCGAAAACAAAGTCTGCGGCCTGACCCATGCCGATGACGCCTCTGCAGCCTATCAAAGTGGCGCCGTATATGGCGGCCTGATTTTTGTATCATCCTCGCCACGTCAGGTCGATATCGAGCAGGCGCGTATGATCATGAGTGGCGCGCCATTGAAATATGTCGGTGTGTTCCGTAACGCCGATCCGGATGCGGTGAAAAAAGCGGCTGAATACCTGTCATTGTCTGCTGTGCAGCTACACGGCGATGAAACCCCGGAGTATGTACAAGGGTTGAAAGCCCAGCTACCTGCCGACTGCGAGATCTGGAAAGCCCATGGCGTGACTGATGTCATACCTGAATTTTCGCAGTGGCAAGTTGATAGACACCTGCTTGACAGTAAAATCGGACAGCAATCTGGGGGGACGGGGAAGACTTTCGACTGGAACCTGCTCAGTGATACCGATAAAGAGAACATCATGCTGGCTGGTGGTTTGACTCCGGAAAATGTCAGTGACGCAGCGAAGCTGGGTTGCAAAGGACTTGATTTAAACTCTGGCGTTGAAAGTGCACCAGGTAAAAAAGATCGGAAAAAATTGAACGCGGCATTTGCAGCAATCAGAAAGTATTAAGGATAACAGACAATTATGAGCAAATTAGATGCCTATTTCGGCGAGTTTGGCGGCCAGTACGTACCACAGATCCTGGTTCCGGCGTTAGATCAACTCGAAGCCGCTTTTATAGAAGCGCAACAAGATCCGGCTTTTCAGGAAGAGTTTATGGGCTTACTGAAAGATTATGCCGGCCGTCCCACCGCATTAACCCTGTGCCAGAACCTGACCAAAGGTACCAAAACCAAGCTGTACCTGAAACGTGAAGATCTGTTGCACGGCGGCGCGCACAAAACCAATCAGGTGCTGGGTCAGGCCCTGCTGGCAAAGCGGATGGGTAAAACAGAAATTATCGCCGAAACCGGGGCCGGTCAGCATGGAGTGGCGACGGCACTGGCTTGTGCTCTGCTTAACCTGAAATGCCGTGTTTACATGGGTGCCAAAGACATGGAACGTCAGAGCCCGAACGTATTTCGAATGAAACTGATGGGCGCTGAAGTGATCCCGGTCCACTCTGGCTCTGCAACACTTAAAGATGCCTGCAATGAAGCCATGCGTGACTGGTCTGGCAGTTATGAGAAAGCCCACTACCTGTTAGGCACTGCAGCAGGTCCCCATCCGTTTCCGACGATTGTCCGTGAATTCCAGCGCATTATTGGCGAAGAAACCAAAGCGCAAATCTTAGCAAAAGAAGGACGCCTGCCTGATGCCGTGATTGCTTGTGTCGGTGGCGGCTCAAATGCTATCGGTATGTTTGCTGATTTCATTGATGACACCGAGGTTGGCCTGATTGGTGTTGAGCCAGCAGGTAAAGGTCTGGACACCAATATGCACGGTGCGCCGCTTAAGCACGGTAAGCTGGGGATCTTCTTTGGCATGAAAGCACCACTGATGCAGGATGAGCACGGTCAGGTAGAAGAATCTTACTCGGTCTCTGCTGGGCTTGATTTCCCATCGGTCGGTCCTCAGCATGCTCACCTGAATGCGACAGGCCGTGCTGAATATGGCGCTGTAACTGATGATGAAGCGCTTGAGGCCTTCCAGTCACTGGCTCGTAATGAAGGTATTATTCCGGCACTGGAATCTGCTCACGCCTTGGCCTATGCGTTAAAAATGATTAAAGAAGCGCCTGAGAAAGAACAACTACTGGTTGTTAACCTTTCTGGCCGAGGCGACAAAGACATTTTCACTGTACACGATATTCTGGATGCTAAGGGAGCGCTGTAATGGATCGTTATCAATTATTATTTAACCGCCTGGCGGAAAAAAATGAAGGCGCATTTGTTCCTTTTGTCACCATCGGCGATCCGACACCAGAACAATCAATGAACATCATTGATACACTTGTCGAATCAGGCGCTGACGCCCTGGAGCTGGGGATCCCATTCTCTGATCCGCTGGCTGATGGCCCGACAATTCAAGGAGCCACCATTCGCGCTCTGGAATCTGGCACAACACCTACAGTTTGCTTTGATCTGCTTGCTCAGATCCGTGCTAAGTATCCTGAATTGCCGATTGGCCTGCTAATGTACGCTAACCTGGTTTTTACCGATGGTATTGATACGTTCTACAAGAAATGTGCCGTTGCAGGAGTCGATTCCGTCCTCATTGCTGATGTCCCGGTGAAAGAATCTGCCGAGTTTCGTCAAGCCGCCGAAAAGCACGGTATTCACCCGATTTTTATCGCGCCACCTAATGCCGATGAAGCCACACTAAAAACGGTATCAGAATTTGGCAGTGGCTATACTTACCTGCTTTCGCGCGCGGGAGTAACGGGGGCTGAAACGAAGGCCGGCATGCCGATCAATCATCTGCTCGAAAGCTTACAGGCATTTAACGCGCCACCAGCACTGCTCGGTTTCGGTATTTCAGAACCCGCACAAGTTAAAGAAGCGCTGGAAGCAGGTGCGGCAGGGGCAATCTCAGGTTCAGCAGTCGTTAAAATTATCGAGCATAATCTGCAGAACCACCCCGCAATGCTGGATCAGCTCAGCCAGTTTATCAGTAGCATGAAGGCCGCTTGCCGACTTAACTAATAATTAAGAAAGGCCAAAAAAGCCGCACGATACGTGCGGCTTTTTTATTTGGAATAACAATTCAGAAATTCCTCCATTACCAGACAAGGAGAAGGCAAAAGCCAGTAATATCGATATTTACAGCTAACATATCAAGAATGAATGAAACAATCACACCCCACACATATCCCAAAGAAATACCACCAAAACAATACATCGGAAATAATTATTGATAATGCCTAAAATTGCGTGTAAAAACACATCTGCAATATATTGAGTTAACATTTATAACAACAACAGTACTTAACTCGGCACAGACTTAACAAACACGACAGAGGTATCGAAAGTGTTAAAAGAAAAAGGATTATTAGGCAACATCGGCGTACAAGTCGTAATTGCAATGGTTGTAGGTACTATTGCAGGCGCGATGATGGGGCCTTCGGCCAGCATCTTTGCCCCTTTAGGTAATATCTTCATTCACTTGATTAAAATGCTGGTTATCCCACTTGTTGCGGTGGCTATCATTTCTGGAGCGGCAGGCCTTGGTAACAGCCATGCTGCAGGTAAAATTGGCCTGACAACCTTAGGGTTCTTTGGTTTCACTTCGGCAGTCGCCGTGGCACTGGCGCTGTTTATGGGTGAAGTCTTCGAGCCAGGCATCGGTGTTGATCTGTCTGGTGTTGAAGGCATCTTCTCTAATGCTTATGCGGAAAAAGGTGACCTACCTTCATTCTGGGCAACCATTCTGGGTATGATCCCAACTAACGTTTTCCAGTCCCTGAATGAAGCTAACATTCTGCAAATTTTGGTGTTCTGTCTGTTCTTCGGTATCGCTGTATCCAAGCTGGAGAAAGAGCGTCGTGACCCGCTGATCAATGGCGTCAATGCGATTGTCGATGCCATGGTGTGGATGATCAACGTTGTCATGAAGATCGCCCCATTAGGTGTATTCGGTCTGATGGCCGATGCTGTGGGTACCTTCGGTTTCAGCGCCCTGATGGTGGTATTCAAACTATTCGTGGTATATGTTGCGGCAATTCTGATCTACGGCTTCGTTTTCTACCCGTTAATGATTAAGGTGTTTAGCAAAACATCACCAATCAAATTCCTCGCGGCGATGAAAAAACCACAGGCAGTTGCACTTTCTACCGCATCATCAATGGCGACTCTGCCGGTAACCATGGAAACCTGTGAAGAAGAGCTGGGGGTTAAAAACTCAACAGCCTCGTTTGTACTGCCGCTGGGCGCGACCATCAATATGAGTGGCAACGCAATCTACTACGGATTAGTGGCTATCTTCTTTGCGCAAATGTTCAATATTGATCTGGGCATGAGTGCATACATTGCGATTATCGTTACCTCAACTCTGGGTGCGGTTGGTCAGGCCGGTGTTCCGGGACCATCATTCTTGGTTGTGGCAGTATTGCTATCGGCCGGTATTCCAATCGAAGGTTTACCGTTGCTGTTCGCTCTTGACCGTATTTTCGACATGATCCGTACTGCACTAAACATCACTGGTGATGCTGCATGTGCCGTTATCGTTGATAATCTGGTTAAAGATGAAACCAGTGAAATGAGTCCGGAAGCACAGCAGGCATAAGACAGATCCATCCGTTCTTATCCCTGAAAATAGAAAGGCTGCAGGCTTAGATCTGCAGCCTTTTTTGGTTATGTCAATCGTATAACGGTATACTTATAAGACATTAAACACAGAGGCTGCCATTTAATGAAACAACTGCTCGATTTTATCCCTTTGATCATCTTTTTTATCTTATATAAAACCCACGATATTTTTGTCGCGACAGGTGCATTAATGCTTGCGACGGCAATTCAGGTTGCACTGACCTGGTTCTTATACAAAAAAGTTGAAAAAATGCAGCTGATCACTTTGGTAATGGTCACCCTGTTTGGTGGGCTAACTCTGTTTCTGCATGATGCGGATTTCATTAAGTGGAAGGTCACCATTATCTATGGCATTTTTGCTGTCGGTTTAGCCTTCAGCCAGCTGGTACGCAAACCTCTGATAAAGACCATGCTCGGTAAAGAGATCAGCTTAGCCGAGGCGATATGGATGCGCATCAATCTCGCCTGGACCGTTTTCTTTGTCGTCTGTGCGATCATTAACATCTATATCGCGTTCAATTACCCTCTTGCTGTCTGGGTTAATTTTAAGGTCTTTGGCTTATTAGCCTTAACTTTGATTTTTACCCTTGCCACGGGCGGTTATATTTACCACCATATGCCCAAAGAAACCGATTCAGAATAGTAGTAGAGTCCTAAAACAATAATGAACACAGAAAATAGCATCCCACGCGGACAACTGCTGCTCCGCACCCTGGCAATGCCAGCAGATACTAACGCCAATGGCGACATTTTTGGTGGCTGGATCATGTCCCAGCTTGACCTTGCAGGTGCAATCCTGGCCAAAGAAATATCAAGCGGTCGCGTCGTTACTGTTTCTGTTGACAGTATTGCGTTTAAAGCCCCTGTAAGTGTGGGCGATGTCGTATGTTGCTACGGTGAATGTAAGCGTATTGGCAATACCTCTATGAGTGTCGCGCTGGAAGTCTGGGTGAAGCCTGTCGCCCATGAAGGGATTGGCGAACGTTACAGGGTCTGTGAAGCAACCTTTAACTACGTTGCCATTAACAGCGAAGGAAGACCCCGTCCAATTAAAAAAGCCTAAGTAATTCAATAAAATGTAGTCTCAGCCAGCAAAAAATCCTGAACCTGGATCTGTTTATTGGGTACTATAGGGCAGTCAAATCGCCGAATATGAAGGGAGTAACAAGCGAATGTGGTATGTGATTTTTTCTCAAGATATTGAAAACAGTTTAGAGCGCCGTTTGAGTGTGCGTGAAAAACACCTTGCCCGCCTGCAGGATCTGCAAGCCGAAGGACGCCTTCTTGTTGCTGGCCCGATGCCTGCAATCGATAGTGAAACCCCGGGAGAAGCCGGCTTCACAGGCTCAACGGTCATTGCCGAGTTTAATTCTTTGGAAGAAGCACAGTGCTGGGCTGATGCCGACCCCTATATCGACGCTGGCGTTTATCAGAACGTGATTGTTAAACCATTCAAAAAAGTATTGCCATAGCATGTTGAAAAAAATTATAGCACTTGGCGCTCTTCTGATATTAGGTGGCTGCGCCTCAAGCCAGGATGACACTGCTCGTGCGCTTGCAGAAAGCCGAGCCGCCTCAATCAACAATAAAGCCCCTTATAACAAGGTCGACCAATATCAGGTTATGAAGGCTCAAGCGCGCGATAACACGGTAGAGATCACCATTCTTTATGGTGGCGGCAGTAAAATCACACCATCACAGGCTGCGAAAACAGCCGCCAGCAATTACTGTAACAGCGAAGAAATTACTCCGCTGTTCAATGAAGGCGTCAGATATAATATCGTGATAATGGATATGCGCGGGCGTAAGATGGTTGAGCAACTGGTATATACCGACTACTGTAATCAGCTTGCGCGGTAATCACTAGGTTTATCAAACAATTGCTTTTATACAGAACAAGCTTTCTCGCTCCCTTCAGCATTACGTCAATACCCTGAAGGGAGCTATTTTAGTCTCGTGTGAAAATCAATGCTTTTAAGCCGCCTTCAGGATCAATATCGTTAAATTCAGGCGGGTTCTCTAAACGCTGCTGAAAAACCAAGTCTGGCGCTTCAGTTGCCATTCCGTCGATCAGAAACTGTGAGGAGACAGAAGGATCATTCACGCAGGCTAAAACCGTGCCATTTTCAGTCAGCAATTCAGGCAAACGACGTAAGATTTTTTGATAGTCCTTGGTTAAAGCAAAGCTACCTTTCTGGAAGGATGGCGGATCAATCACAATCAGATCATAAGGGCCGAACTTTCTGACTTTACCCCAAGACTTAAATAACTCATGGCCTAAAAAGCTCACTTTTTTCAAGTCATGGCGATTAAGATGGTGGTTATCTCGACCACGCCCCAGTGCCGACTTTGACATATCCAGATTAACAACATGCTCTGCCCCACCCTCAATCGCGGCGACAGAAAAACCACAGGTATAAGCAAACAGGTTAAGGATGCGCTTACCTGCTGCATTATCTTGTACCCACTGCCGGCCATAGCGCATATCAAGGAACAAACCGTTATTCTGGTTGCGGCCAAGATCCAGCTTGAAAGTCAGGCCATTCTCAACAACATTCTGGTATTCAGAGCTTTCACCCCATAAGACTTCGGTCGGTACACCCGGGCGATCACGGTGCTGTAAGAGCAATGAGGTTGCATTGCTTTGCTGCCACGCATCCGTTTCCGTCAGTGACATTAACAGCGAGTGCAATTCGCTCAAAAAGGCTTCGGAAGGCTCCTTAAACAAGGAAACCAGGATTTGTCCTTGCAACCAGTCAACAGTGACTTGCTCTAAGCCAGACCAGCAACGGCCACGACCATGAAATAGGCGGCGAACTTCTACAGGTGGTGTAGCCAGTTCCGCAATCAGATGTTGTTCTAAAGTAAGTAACGCGCTGGTTTCCATAACTCTACTGGGTTTATTGAAATAAGAGCGACATTCTATACATTAAATTTGCGATCAGGCTACTAATTTCAACTCTTCCTCAGGAAGGCGATTATTCGCGAGGACGACATATTCAGCGCTAATGCGCACTTGTCTTTGACGTTTAATGCGGTTTTTGATTTTTTGACTATTGCGGCGGATTGATGCTTGGTCCCAAAAACGAGATTGGTTTTTTTTCTTTTTAAGACGCATGCGAAGCGATACTGAGCGGGTAAGGCGCATTTTTTTCCTCAGACCAGGTAAATCCTTGGCAGCATTATATGTGATCTGTATCAAAAATATAATTGCGATTGCTCAATTTCGCTCAAGTTAGTGATAAAAAGCTTTTTATCATCGACGGCTTTACTTCTTAACCGACAGATTAGGCCAAGTCAGCTCCCATGGGCTCTGCCATTCAGTGAGCGCTTGTTTCACCTCCTCAGTTTGCCATAGCATGCCAGCTTCAGGCGGACAGAGAAATTGCTGTTTCTGACCTTGATAAGGAAACGATAAGGCAAAAGCATGTAAATATCCGCGGTCTGCAGCTTCACAACCATAAATCTCATCACCGGTGATGCCAGAGCCTACACTTCTCAATGCCACTCGGATCTGATGGGTTTTACCTGTATGCGGTTTGCATAAGAACAAACGGCGACCGTTTCCTGCGGCGGTGGAAAAGAACTGGGTAATCGCTGGGTTCTCCTTACTCGATTCGAGTTTCCAACTGCTTCTGCGAGAGCGAGTCATATCACCGACCACGACGCCTTGCTTTTTCTTCGGTTTTTTTGTTCCGATTGCCACATAAAACTTTTCGACATCTCGGTTAGCAAAGTTAGCTGACAGCTCTGCAGCGGCTTTACGGTTGCGACCTAGTAGCAGCAAGCCTGATGTCATCTTATCTAACCGGTGGATCAGATATAGTTTTTCATCGCCTGTCTGTTTCGCCACTTCTGCAAGCAGGGGCTGATCATTATCGTCTTTATGTACACTCACTCCGTGATGTTTATTGATAACCAGAAAGTCAGAATGTTGATAAACCAGAGTAAACATAGCCAGATACCAGTAAATAAGACAGAACGTCAAGATGCGGAGTATATACCGTTTGCGATTAAACACAAAAGCCGCTCAATGGAGCGGCTTTATTTATCCTTTGTTATAACTCGCGATTAGGCAAAGAACACCATCAGCATCATGACCGGGCAAACAACACGTACATACCACGGCCAGATTTTCCAGAACAGACCTTGCTCCAGCTCCGGGTAACCTTCTTTGATTTCTTTCAGTACATTGTCACGCTTCCACACCCAACCAACAAGCAAAGCGAACAACATACCCAAAATTGGCTGGGCATATTCAGTGGTTAAAGAAATAACCAAACCAAATAAATCGCCGAAGTTGAATACGATAAGCGCAGAGAACAAGGTGATCAGACCGCCGATCCACCAAACTGCCACTTTGCGGTCTTGATTTAGCTCTTCTGTTGCACATGCGACAGGCACTTCAAGCATAGAAATCGATGAGGTTAACGCCGCAATCACCATCAGCACGAAGAACATCACACCAACAAACAGACCCCCAGCGCCCATGGTATTGAACATAGCAGGAAGTACACTAAAGACCAGAGTATCAGAATCCAGCAAGGCACCCGCTTCGTTGTAGATTTCTACGCCGTTGTGCTGCGCGACAAACATCGCGGGTAAAATAAGCATGCCGGCAATAAAGGCGACAGAGGTATCAAGCAACGCAACCTGCGCGGCCGTTTTCGGCAAATTTGCATCTTTTTTCAGGTAAGAGCCATATACCATCATGGAACAGACACCCAATGACAGTGAGAAGAAGGCCTGGCCCATTGCACTCACAACCAAATCAGGGCTGAGATGTGAAAAGTCTGGAACCAGATACATTTTAAGCCCCTCAATTGCCCCCTCCTGGGTCAGGATATAAGCCACCATAACAACAAACAAAATCATCAGGACAGGCATTAATCGGGTTGACCAGCGTTCAATCCCGTTAGCTACACCATTACGAACGACCATAATAGTCAGCACCATAAAGGCAACCATCAGAACCAGGTTACGAGTGGTGCTGAATGATTCCAGCCAAACGGCCGCATTCACTAACCCCAGAGCTTCGAGTATAGGCCCTACCAGGAAGCCAAATAACCAGCCTGCAACAATGGCATAGAAACTGAGGATCATTGATACCGCAATCATACCCGCGATGCCCAGAACGGTTGCAGCGCCACGTTGCTGAGGCCAAATCGAACGAATTGATTTAATTGGGTTTGCACTGCCATAACGACCAATCGTCAACTCTGCCACCAACAATGGGTAGGCCAACGCAAAAACCATTAATAGATATACTAAAAGAAAAACAGCACCACCGTTACTTGCTGCCTGGGTCGGAAACCCCCAAATATTGCCAAGACCAACCGCTGAACCGGCTGCTGCCAAGATGAATCCTATCCGTGAGCTAAATTGCGCTCTTGAGCTACTTGCCATACTACGTCTCTTATGATTTATGTTTAATTATGTCACTGATAGTGATTCTCACCGGCCTGTAAGTGTAAAGCATTATATACACTCGGTAGCTACCAATTCCCGTTCCACTACTGGCAAGTAGAACAGTTTAAGAATATAATTTGAAGCCTGCGTTTCTATTTTTTGATCTGTGACTCTTATTTGGCAATAATTCAACCTCTTTTGGTTATATTTTAGCCGCTACTCAAACAATTCTTTTGTCTTTATCCTTCTTTGTTAGAACTTTTAACTTCTCTCTGTTACGTCCAACCTATCTATACCCCCTCAGGTAAAGATTTCAGCATCAATTCATGGTCTGTAAGACAAGACGGTATAATTCAGACATTGATCATAATTGGTATTAAGGCTATGTTTTTTTAAAGAATGGATGCAGAATAGAAACAACATAATCGGTCTATAAGTCATTCACATGGAACAGTTTTATCAAGTCTTAGCCTGGGTAGCTGTATTTGCTTACTGGCTGATTATTGCCGGTGTGACCATTCGGGTGGTATCAAAGCGCCGTGTCGTTGGCGTCTCTCTCGCCTGGCTGATGATTATCTATATCATCCCTATCGGCGGCATCATCTTTTACTTCTTATTTGGTGAGCTTACGCTTGGTAAAAAGCGGGCTGAACGCGCTAAAGAAATGCTTGCTCCGTTTGCCGACTGGTTCCGGAAACTCAGCGATTGTCCGGGCCACCAACCCCAGTCAATGCGCAAAAATGCACGGCCTATCAGCGAGTTGTGTGAAAAGCGATTAGGTATTCCAGGGCTAGCCGGCAACTCACTTTCGCTGCAGGATTCACCCCATAAGATCTTATGTTCACTGATCGATGACATTGAACAGGCAACAGAGTCGGTGCATTTTGAGTTTTATATCTGGCATCCGGGTGGGCTGGCCGACGAAGTGGCCATCACGCTTATTCATGCTGCAAAGCGTGGCGTATCAGTCAAAATCCTACTCGATTCTGCCGGGAGTATGCGTTTCTTCCGCTCTCACTGGCCGAAGTTAATGCGTCATGCGGGGATCGAGATCACAGAAGCCCTTGCCGTTACTCCTTTGCGTGTGTTCCTGCGACGCCTGGATTTACGCCAGCATCGAAAAATCGTGGTGATCGATAGCAAGATAGCTTATACCGGCTCAATGAACTTGGTCGATCCTGAGCATTTCAAAGTAGATGCCGGTGTCGGCCAATGGGTTGATGTTATGGTTCGTCTGACAGGCCCGGCAGTTTCTGTTCTGAATGGCATCCAAGCGTGGGATTGGGAGGTGGAAACCGGTGAACGCTTCTTACCCCCCCTACCTACTGACGAAATCAAACCATCAGCAGAAAATACCGATACGGTACAAGTGATCCCTTCCGGCCCTGGCATGCCAGATGAAATTATTCACCAGGTATTATTACTCAGTATTTATCAGGCGCAAGAAAGTGTGGTTATCACTACGCCTTATTTTGTCCCCAGTGAACATTTACACCACGCCCTTAAAGGTGCATCGCAACGTGGGATCAGCGTCCATGTCATTGTGCCGGATAAAAACGACTCCGTGATGGTTGAATGGGCCAGCCGCTCATTTTTCAGTGAATTGCTCAGCGCAGGCGTGAAGATCCATCGTTTCCAAGGGGGGTTATTACATACCAAATCCGTTATTATCGATGACAGTCACTGCTTAATTGGAACCGTTAATCTGGATATGCGCAGCTTATGGCTGAACTTTGAAGTCACCATGGTTGTCGATGACCCGGAATTCACCCACCAGTTGAGCTGGCTGCAACAAGAGTATATAAAGAATTCAACTTGCCTGGATGAGAAAGAATGGGCCCAACGTCCGGTACTCAATAAACTCATCGAGCAGGTGTTTTATATGTTTAGCCCATTGCTGTGATACAAGATAACCATCTTTATACTAACCTGGGAACCTGGGTATAAGCATTCAGATAATTAATGGACTGCTGTATTAAAGGCACAAAAAAACGGGCAACACTTTTGTGCTGCCCGTTTTTACTTTTATCTGGCTTTATGCCAGACAGTTAACACCGTATTACATCGCTGCCGCGTAAATTGCTGAGATTTCTTCGTGCGTTGCTTGTTTCGGGTTAGTAAAACCACAAGCATCTTTCAGTGCGTTATCTGCAAGAATCGAAATATCTTTATCCTTCGCACCAAGCTCTTTCAGACCAGCCGGGATACCGACATCGTTCGACAATACCTGAATGGCTTCCAATGCTGCATCAGCACCTTGTTCTGCTGTCATACCTTCTACATTGATGCCCATTGCTTTGGCAACATCACGAAGACGCTCAGGACACACCTGTGCGTTGTAACGCTGAACATGAGGTAGCAGTACCGCATTACACACACCGTGTGGCAGATCGTAGAAACCACCTAACTGGTGCGCCATTGCGTGTACATAACCCAGAGATGCATTGTTAAATGCCATACCCGCCATGAACTGTGCGTATGCCATTTGCTCACGCGCTTCAAGGTTCTGGCCATCTTTCACTGCTGTACGCAGGTGTGCCTGAATCAGTTCAATTGATTTGATTGCTACAGCATCAGTAATTGGTGTTGCCGCAATTGAAACGTACGCTTCGATTGCGTGAGTCAGTGCGTCCATACCCGTTGCAGCAGTTAGCGAAGCTGGTTTTGCAAGCATTAACTTAGGGTCATTGACAGACATCAGCGGTGTTGTGTTCTTGTCAACGATAGCCATCTTGATATGTCGCGCTTCATCCGTGATGATGCAGAAACGCGTCATTTCAGAAGCGGTACCCGCTGTTGTGTTAATTGCAATCAGTGGCAACTGAGGCTTCGCAGACTGGTCAACACCTTCATAGTCAGCAATCTTGCCGCCGTTAGCGGCAACAAGCGCAATGCCTTTCGCGGCGTCATGTGGAGAGCCGCCACCAAGAGAGATCACACAGTCACATTCGTTTGCTTTCAGCAGTCCAAGACCCGCTTCAACGTTGCCAATTGTTGGGTTTGGTTGTGTCCCGTCAAAAACAACGGCTTCAACGTCGCGCTCAGCTAACAGATCCACAACCTGCTTTACTACACCAATCTGGTTCAGTACTTTATCCGTCACAATTAACGCTTTGTTAAAGCCGTGAGCTTTAATTGCATCTGCCGCGTCAGTCAGGCAGCCAGCACCCATCAGATTAACAGCAGGAATGAAAAATGCGCTACTCATAAAAACTCTCCATAATTATCAAATACTAATTACGATAGCACTCTGCAAAATCTAAAATTACCCGTTCCATATGCCAGATATTTTTATACTGAGCAAATACTCTATTTGTAATGAGTATCATCGAATTCACGACTTTTCGCTTGAGTTGTTTTATACCACCTGGGGATCATATCGAAACTTGATCTCGGACAATTTCTGCAACGCGACTGTAAGTACTTATTTATAAGTATGATAATGATCACTTTATAGTTGATAGATAACAGAAGGACTGTTTACAGTTGTAAACAGTCAGTTTCTTTTAATCAACAAAAAAGTATAAAAAGCACTACTTGGCATAGCAAATATGTCCAAGCCGCTGTGGCCGAATACAATGAGGGGACGTCGTTGTATATGGTAATTTCCAGCACTGATAAGTGTGGCAGATACTCGATGAGCAAGAGATATCGATTTTATAAATAAGCGATGGCCACTTATCACCCGCCTCCCTTAGAGCCTCTATGGATTTATATAAGTAACAAATCAACTTCAGCTTAAGTCGTGCAATATGGTCGTTAATACTAATAGTGATCATTATCCCGGTTGGTATTAGCGACCATATATAAATGACAATAAATACCTACAGGCGGAAACTTGGGACTATATTATTAAACAAGGGATTGCTGGAGATAGCGAGCCTGTATAAAGCAGCCTTCTTTTGAAACAGACAAGGAGCTGAGCATGTTTCAGCAATACGTTCATCAAAGCACTCAAAAAGTCCATGAAATACTGCAAATAGCAGTAAACGAACTGATTAGCCTGCATTTGTTTACGCTGACATCCGACTTTATTCTATTGGGTTTATTGCTACAGGATAAATCGGAAGCACTTGATATTCTGACCTCTTTACTACCTGATCATGCCATCAAACGCAAAGCGATGATGGATCTCATCTATCAGCAGCACCCCCCGCAACAAAACTTTAATATTGAGAAGATCACGACAGCCCCAGATGCCGATAAAGCCCTTGAAATTGCCAGCCAGGAAGCCAACCGTATCGGTGATACATATATTGGTACCGACATTTTACTGATTGCGTTGTTTGACGAGAAGTCCGGGCCTGCCGCCCAGATCCTGAAAACAACAGGCTTAACCCAGAGCCAGGTTCGGGCTGAGTTACTGAAAAAACGGGAAGGCAATATTCTTACCACCGCGGATGCTGAAAGCCGGGTAAATGTACTGAAGGAATTTACGGTAGATCTGACTGAACAAGCCTTAAAGGGAGAGCTTGATCCGGTGATCGGGCGCGAAGAAGAAATGGATCGGGTGATCCAGACTCTCTCTCGCCGCAAGAAAAATAATCCGGTACTGATCGGTGAGGCGGGTGTCGGTAAAACCGTGATCGTAGAAGGAATAGCCCAGCGCATGGCCGAGGCCGATGTACCGGAAACGTTAATCAATAAGCGCATATTATCGCTGGATATGGCACAAATTGTTGCGGGTTCGAATATGCGCGGTGAATTTGAACAACGATTAATCGGTGTGCGTGATGCCATTATAGAGGCCGAAGGGCGTATTATTCTATTTATCGACGAATTGCACACAGTAGTAGGAGCCGGAGCGACGCCCGGTGGGCTGGATGCCCCCTCGCTGCTCAAAACCGCATTGGCTAAAGGCAGTCTTCAAGTCATCGGGGCCGATACCACCGATGAATATCGCAAGTACATCGAGTCGGACAAAGCACTGGAGCGTCGCTTTCAGCCAGTTTGGGTCAAAGAACCGACGGTCGAGGAAACTGTTCAAATCCTCGAAGGCATTTGCTCCAAGTACGAAAAACACCATCAAATCAGCTATGATAGCGAAGCCCTGCAGGCTGCTGCCCGTTTATCCGAACGTTATATCGCCGATCGCAATCTGCCGGACAAAGCTGTCGATCTGCTCGATGAAGCCGGCGCCCACAAACGTCTCCAGTTTATCGCCATGCCGACCAAATTGCGTAAAATGGAAAAAAAACGCCAGCAGTTATTAACTAAAAAACAAGCAGCCTTTGATCGGCAAGATTATGAAACTGCAGCCTCTCATCAAATGGAACTGAGTAAAACACTGGAAGAGCTGGATACTGAGCGGCAGATGTGGCAGAAGACCATAGCCAACACCGCAAAGGTCGTCACCGCCGAAGATATTGCCGCCGTTGTGGCGAAGTGGACAAGCATTCCCGTCGCGAGAATGGTTGAATCGGAAGCCGAGAAACTTGGCCACATGGAAACCAATTTGCATAAACGCATTGCCGGTCAGGATGACGCCATTAAATCGGTATCGCATGCAATCCGCCGAAATCGCGCCGGGATTTCGCAATCCAAACGTCCAATCGGTTCCTTTCTCTTTTTGGGTCCGACAGGTTCAGGCAAAACGGCCTTGGCAAAAGCCCTCACCGAATTTTTACTCGATGATGAGTCACGTATTATCCAGCTGGACATGTCGGAATATATGGAGCGGCATGAAGTGTCAAAAATGATCGGCGCACCTCCGGGTTATATTGGCTACGGCGAGGGCGGACAGCTTACTGAGAAAGTACGCCGCAACCCCTATTCGGTTGTCTTGCTGGATGAAATTGAGAAGGCCCACCCGGATGTGTTTAATATGCTGCTTCAGATCCTCGAAGATGGTCACCTGACCGATGCCCAGGGGAGACAAGTCTCGTTTCGCAACACAGTGATCATCGGCACCTCAAACCTGGGGGTCGAAACCCTGGGGCCCGATCACAAGCAAATTGGTTTCATGTCTTCGGTCACCCCCAGTTATGAGGATGCCAAGCGCAATGTCCTGCAGGAAGTGAAGCGATTCTTTAAGCCGGAATTTTTAAACCGCCTTGACGATATTATCGTCTTTCATTTTCTGGAGAGAAATCATGTTCTGCTGATTGCCCACATGATGGTTGCCGAGCTGCAGTCACGCCTGCTGGAAAATGAGATCACCTTGAATGTTGATGAAGCCGTGATCGACAAACTGGCAACCGACGGGTTTGACATCAATTTTGGTGCCAGACCACTACGCCGTGAGATAGAAAAACAACTGGAAAACCCGCTGGCTTCTTACTTGATCAATCAGGGAGGAAAAAAGCAATGCATCGTCGATGTGACCTTGGAAGACAAAGATATCTGTTTCAAGGTTGATGGCAAAACAGTTATTAAGGGTCCGATTAATCATTCGCCACTTAAATAAAACGGCGCAAAGACCAACTATACGTCTGTCTATTTATCTCAATATTCAGACGTTATTTATCAATAGGTTGATATAACCAAAAAATCCAGTACCTAGGTTAGATACTGGATTTTGACATTCTCAGAGGATCATTTTATTGCTCAACAGAACGTTTTAATCCGCGAAGATAACTTAATAATGCCAAGGGAAGCGGCTGAAGTCCTGATCGCGTTTTTCCAAAAAGGCATCACGCCCTTCTTGGGCTTCTTCGGTGCCGTAAGCCAGACGAGTCGCTTCACCGGCAAACAACTGCTGTCCAACAAGGCCGTCATCCGGTAGGTTGAAGCCATATTTCAGCATTCGCATCGCTGTTGGCGACTTGCTGTTGATCTCTTTCGCCCAGAGTAGAGCTTCATTTTCCAGTTCAAAGTGATCCACAACCTTGTTGACCATCCCCATATCATAGGCTTCCTGGGCACTGTAGTTAAAACCACAGAAGAAGATTTCACGGGCACGTTTCTGGCCAATCATCTTTGCCAGATAAGCCGAACCGTAGCCGGAATCGAATGATGCAACATCAGGATCTGTTTGCTTGAAAATAGCATGCTCTTTCGACGCCAGGGTCAAGTCGCACACCACATGCAGGCTATGGCCGCCGCCAACTGCCCAGCCAGGTACAACAGCAATCACGACTTTCGGCATGAAACGAATCATGCGCTGCACTTCAAGGATATGCAAACGGCCCATGCGAGCAACATCTGCTTTACCCGCTTCTTCACCTTCGTATTTATAACCGTCTTTACCTCGGATACGCTGGTCTCCACCTGAAGAGAACGACCACTGGCCTTTCTTCGACGGACCATTACCCGTTAGCAATACACAGCCAACATCAGACCATTGACGAGCATGGTCAAGAGCCGTGAAAAGCTCATCGACAGTTTTCGGACGAAATGCATTCAAGCAATCAGGGCGGCTGATTGCAATACGAACCGTACCGTGCGCTTTGGCGCGATGGTAGGTGATATCTTCAAAATCAAAGCCAGGGACTTCATTCCATAGCTCGGGATTAAAAATTTCTTTGCAGGTCATGATGACGATTGCCTCATTGGTTAGATGCTGTAAGGCTATGGTATTGGAGCAAAATGTCAATGAATTATAAAGGACAGAGATAAGACAAACGCCTACCCTGGTTGATATGGCAAATACCCGTTAGTTAAGCTGACCGGCATTAGCTGCTAGTGCAGCGGTTTTCTTGAATGTGGCGGAGCGCTTTGGGTATTAGAGGATTTGAACCCTTGGTTCTCTCAAGCATCAGATATAAAAAAACCGCTGACAATTCAGCGGTTTTTTTGAATGTGGCGGAGAGATAGGGATTTGAACCCTAGATACGCTATAAACGTATGCCGGTTTTCAAGACCGGTGCTTTCAACCACTCAGCCATCTCTCCAATTTTTTCATCTTAAAAGATGATGGCGGTGAGGGAGGGATTCGAACCCTCGATACGTTGCCGTATACACACTTTCCAGGCGTGCTCCTTCAGCCACTCGGACACCTCACCACATTATTGTTGAACGCTGTGCGTCTCAACGGCGGCTAATGTAATGGCTTAATGACTTAGGGTCAAGGGCTTTTCTTCAATTGCCGTCCGATTGCCGACTATTAGATCAAATCGTTTTATTCTTGGGCCAATCACTTGTTTTTACTCACTGAGACAGGTTGATTCACCATTTTTATTAGAACAACCCATCATCATAAGCACCTTCTTCCTGATAGTAGCCTGGCACTTTAAACATGCGACGGCAAACATCAAGAAACTGACCGTAGACGATACCAAGCGCACCGGACACAAGAGCGCTACTGGTAACGGCTGTCATAATTTGGTCTGCATCCGCACCCACTACCCACAAAATGCCTGCGTATACCGGAGACTGAAATAATACATAAGCCACCATATCTGACAGACCTTTCATCCAACGGCTGGGTGACAGGCAGTAGCCGGAACGTAAAACATAATCACGGAAAACACCGTAAGGCCATGCAATGGCAATATTGACGGGAATCGACAAGGTTCGCGACGCTAAAGACTGTTCGAATGTCATACCAGAGACAAAAACTTCAATCATCATGCCGGTAACAAAGCTAAAAAGAACCATGGCAAATGTATCTGCCGCAGCATTGCGCATGTTGAACTGACCTTTAACAGACATATCGAACCACCAATAGACAGCAAATAAAGCTATCAATAAATAAGATAATAGAGAGTTAAACTGGATGATCAATTAACACCAGTTGATTTGCGTATTAAAACAGGTTTTTAGTAAAATAAAATACCAAAGATTTAATACCTTGGTAAATTTACAACTGATTTTTATCTCATTTTCAATATGATTAGCTACCCAGGCACCACTCCCGTGCTGCAACTGCCAATCATTCGGGCAATCCCAATTTTTTATTGACTTAACTTTGTTATCTTTGCCCTGTTTCTTATAGTTAAGTCATAAAGTTGACCATCCTGGCACGAAAATCACTCCTTAATCGATTTTACTGATAATTAAAGATGATAAAAAATTCAATTTTTACAGCTGTATTTTTCACAACTTAACCACCTGAAATAAAAGAGTTTTAACATATATTTATGCGGTTATTTTTTGAGGCTTCTGTAAAGCGATGCGAGCTTAACCTTGAACTGTGCATATCCGAGCTAAATTAGTGAGGATTTATTTCAAATAAAGCGCTTCTCTTTAGAATATTCATTCAAAATGTAGAAAATAGTTATTTCGCCAACGCATAGCGATATATCACCGTATTTCAACCAGCGCTGATCGGGATCTACATACATTCAATGCTTCGGCAGATATCGATAAAGGACAGAAATATTACCTGAAATACCTTCGTCCGCATTTTGAATACAATGGCCAGGATTTTTCCTGCCAACATCTACAAGTGGAATGGACGCGATTATTTAAAAAGGATAGCGCTAGATTTATTAAGGAATATTCAAAAAAACCGGAATCAAAAGAGTGTCTAGCAAATGATACATTCCCCAAATAGCCACCGATGTGAAAGATTTTGCGATGAAACTCCCCAATAAGCTCAATGAGCGGTGACTTACCAGAACCATTAAGACCTATAAGAGCTATCACTTGTCCTTGTGACTCTGAAAAATCAAATGCTTGATCCTTCAACCCCTTATACTGTTCTTGCAGGCTCAAAGATAACAGACGCATTAGATTTTATTCCTTGAACTCAGTTTTTTAGCTGGCTTCTTTTTACCAGCAAGCGCTTTACGCTCAGCTTTAATGCGCTCAAGCAGGGCTTCGGCGCTGTTTTCACCACTAATCAAATCAGGATTCGCGGCGCGCCACTCGGCGGTCAGCTCGCCTCTGAAGGCTTTGGCAAGTATCGACTGGGTGAGGTTATTAACACTCACTTGCGCGGCATTCACCTGCGCTTCGACTTTATCGGCGAAGGAGAACAGCTCTTCAACACGGCGGATGATTTCGGCTTGCTCTGATTCTGTCGCTTTTGGTAACCCGATATCTAGCAATGCCTTTTGACCAATATTCCTCATTGACATTTGATTGCCAGTTGAACGTGATTCAATTTCTTTTCTACCGGCTTTCGACCGCAAAAATATACTAACCCACGGTTTATTAGCCTCTTCCATAACTAAGCGTAAGACTTTATCACTTAACATTAAGTTTTTAGTGACACTGTGGACGATTACAGGATTACCAAGTAACTCCATCGTATTAGCCCTAGAAATTAGCAAGTCTCCGACTTTTACTCGTCGATTTTCAATGAATAAATCATTACTGGGTAATGTCTTACTTTCATTTTCATCATAAACCCCCCAAGTAACAGCACTAATTTTGATGATGCCAAATTCATTCTGATTCGGTGGCGTCTCTATACACTTTAGGCTTTTCCCTGCCTCAATAGCTTGCACAAAGTCACCGACTTTCACTGTCTTCCATGAAGATAAAGCAACGTCATTATCCCCACGCCACTCTTCTGTCAATTTGCCATTCACGGCGGCGGCGAGGACGGATTGGCGGAATGATTTTAAGATGGCAGGGATAGCATCGAGGCGGGCTTTGGTGCTTTCTACCTGCGCCAGCAGCTCATCCAGTTTGTCGGCAATGACTTTTTGTTCGGCTAGTGGGGGGAGGCTAATTTTAAAATCTTCGACAAACTTCTTAGGAACCCTTCGCAGACCTACTGCACCAGTCATGTTTTCAGCACCAGTTTGCAAAAACTCATAACTCTTGATTACAGCAAAAATGTAATTAACAGAGATATATTTGATTGCAGGGCGCAAAACATAAAATTCGGTACTGCCTGCACCGATATCATTAGGCAGTTCTTTAACTATTGCTGCTTTTCCGTTTTCGAAGCAAGGGGTAACCTTGGCAAAAATCACATCACCTGTTGCGAAGTGAGTGTAGCCTTTTTTAATTTTATCCCACTGACGTTCTTCGTAATTCAAAGTGCCATTGAAGTCCGTAGGCGCAAGTGCCATGGGCACAAAACCTGCCACTTGGTCCTCTAAATCTTTATGTTTTGGGTTGACGGTAACAACTTCAGATAAAGAAGTTTTCACCCAGCCCTCAGGAATCACTTGACTCATCCTTTCACCCCACCAGCTAGTGACGCAACCAAGTCCTCAAGATCTGCCAATGCACCTTTCAGTTCAGTCATGGCTTGACCTGCGAGTTCCTCAGGGGTGCCTAATGTTGCGGCATCGACGCTGTTGGCATCTTTCAGCCAGCTAATATCTAGCGAATCACCTTTGGTGTCGCGGATAAATTCACGACTGAACATACGCCAACGACTGTGCGCGAGACGCGGGTCTACTCCCTTATTAACCTCTGTGCTTTCCGCTTCAACCTCTTCGGCATTAAACGACCACTCCCCTTCCTTACGGTCGGCTAACGCCACATTGCAAACGGCTTCAAATGGTTTAAGGTGTTGCTCACCAAACGGGGTGCGCTTGCCAAAGTTGGGCATGTTGGTACGTAGGTCATACACCCAAGTGTTAGTGGTGCAGTTTTCTTCTTGGCGGATATCCTTTTCTGAGCCTTTGGTGAAGAACAGCACATTAGTCTTCACGCCTGCGGCATAGAAGATACCGGTTGGTAAACGCAAAATGGTGTGCAGGTTGCACTTGTTCATCAAATCGGTGCGGATACTGGTGCCGACGCCGGCTTCAAACAAAACGTTATCTGGCAGTACCACGGCTGCACGACCACCGGCTTTTAAGTTGCGGTAGATATGCTGCAAAAAGGCCAGCTGCTTGTTGCTGGTGGGGTACGTTAAATCATCGCGGGTAATGGAGGCATCACCGCCTTTGCTGGTGCCAAAGGGCGGGTTAGCGAGGATGATATCGGCTTTTGGTAATGCCGCACCCACTTGACCGAGAGAATTGCCTAGGTGCACGACGCCTTCGTCGTCCCCTTCCATGCCATGCAGTAAGCAGTTCATTAGTGCTAAGCGGCGGGTAGATGGCACCAGCTCAACACCGACAAAGGCGTTGTTCTTTTGGAAGGCTTGTTGTTTTCCTGTTAAATCAAACAGCTCATCGGTTTGCTCTTTAATATAACGATCGGCCGCTATCAAAAAGCCTGCGGTGCCCGCAGCCGGATCTTGAATAACTTCGCCGGCCTGTGGGTTGATCACTCGCACCATCGAGTCGATCAGCGCGCGCGGAGTGAAGTACTGGCCTGCGCCTGATTTGGTCTCGTTGGCGTTCTTCTCTAACAAGCCTTCATACAAGTCACCTAAGCCATCTTTTTGCGCACTGAACCAGTCAATCGAATCGAGTGATTTTATCAGCTGCTTTAGGTGGCGCGGCTCACGCAGGCGGGTTTGCGCATCGGCATAAATCGCTAGAATTAGTGGATCCGCGTGTAAGGTATTACCCTCGCTGTCTTTACCTGTCGATAGGGTTAACAGCATGCGTTTGTAATCATCAAGCAAGTTTAAGCCGTCTTTATCGCTTAAATCGCTCCAGCGGCAGCCTTCAGGCAAAGTATGTTTGTTCAGCAGCCCAGCTTCAGTGTTCTCATGCACCATTTTAATGAACAGTAGCAAGACGAGCTCGGTAACGTAATCAGAATAGTTAATGCCATCGTCACGCAGTACGTCACAGAGGTTCCATAGTTTTTGGACGATGTCGCTATTGTTTGATTTGCTTGAAGTGCTCATTTTATTTTCTCAATTTCTTAACTATGTTTCGATAACCGCTCGTTGTTTTGACTCTTATCTGTATTCATTCACAACGAAGCGGGTAAACGTTCATTTACTGCAAATAATGCCAGCCGTGACTGGTTAATGTCGTCAATATACTGTCTATTTTTACTTTCGTGAGAAAGCCATATGTAACCCATTGCTCTAGCTTCTAGCTTGGCTACTTAGTTGCTTGATGGATTACCGTAATGCGGCTGATACCGAGATCGTGCACAACCAGATTAATATTTGCCGTATAGGTAACTAAAGATGCCGCTTAACAACTCGAGTCTCAAGTCGTTCAGGCTCAGGTAGATGCGAGTATTATACGCATTGGGCGATATGTTGTAATTTGGTTTTCTAAACGTATTGCGGTTCTTTTGCATAGAAAACCATCAACCACTCTGCATGACAACAAAACCGCGATAGAAAGCCCTTTAATTACTCACTAACCCGCTTGCCAAAGGTACTCATTCAGTTCATCGAGTATGGTATCAAGTTGGTCATCAAGCACACTGTTAAAGCGTTTAGCCCCACCATGATCGGCGAAGCGTTGGTTAACGAAAGACTTGTCGATCACCGCCTCATGGACCAACTGCTTAGCCAGACGTGCTAACCACTTACGTTGATTAGGATTCCAATTATGCTCACTGTAAATGCGCTGCATTGCGTTGGCGACACGCTGCTCAAACGGCACTAATGCCTCATTGATGGCGGCTTGTCTGATATAACCGATAATACTGGCGGCGATATCTTGGTTGGTATTCTTGCGCCATGCGCTTTTAAGATGGGCTTCGTTGTAACCGGCTTCATCGAGCAATAGTTTCACTTCTTTGAGTTGTTCGCGAGTGAGATCTTTCGGGCGATTCACGACAACCGACAATGCTGCCGATTGGTTGATATTCTGTCTGATAAACTGATTGAAGCTATCCAAGTAATCCGCTGGTTTTTCATGTACACCATAAGTTTGCTCACGGCCGAGAAACTCATCTTGACCTTCATAGATAACCGGCATCTTGTCGCTTCCCGCGAGAAAACGGACCTCCGCGAGTTGATTGATTAAGCCTTGATGCTGCTTGAAAAATTGCGCAGCTTGTTTCGGCCCGATTTGATGAAGGTGCTGGTGGAGTTTGTCTGGTGCAACGCCCCATATTCCCTCCAGTTGATCTAACTTGGTTCTTAGCGCTGGCTTGTTCTCTGCTTTTTTTACGGCTTTACGCATCACTCGCATGACTTTTTGAGTCAGCTGATTCAGCACGTCATTTGCGTGGGTTGTACCTGCCTGCTCACCAGGAGTCTCTAAAGCTTGCTCTAAGTAGGTATCATCGCTGATCTCATCCACCAGCTGCTCTAAGGTGATATTAGGATCTTTGACAATCGGCTTCATGGTGTTGACGGCTTCAAGTGCACTGTAGAGATCAACCGGATCGTAGATTTTAAAGACTGTCTTACCTATTTCGTCACAGCGACGTGTTGCTCGGCCCATCATCTGCTCGTACAAAATGCGCGACTTAACGCGACGCAAGAACACTAGGTGGCAGATTTTAGGAACATCGATACCAGTAGTAAGTAAATCGACCGTCACGGCAATATTGGGGTAGCGCTCGTTTTTATATTGACGAATGAGTTGATCGACCTTATCGCTTTTCCCGGTAATTTTTGCAACGGCAGCCTGATTGTAATCGTCACCGTAGATCTTGTTAAAGGCACTATCTAGCGCGGTTTTAACCATATCGGCATGCAGATCTGTGGTGCAGAATATTAGCGTTTTTTCATCACCAAACGGGTCAAGCTCATTAACAAGCTGGTCGCAGATAACATCATTAAACCCTTTGGTTATAACGCGGCGATTAAAAGATTCGACATCGAATTTAAGCTCATCTTCTAAGTCGGCTGATTCAACCTCTCCGGTTTGAGTATTAATCGCGGATACGGTTTCGCCTTTCTCAAACTTAATGCCATTTTTGCTGAGTAGCGTTTCATAGCGAATAGGCGGTTCATGATCGATGAGCCAATCTTCCGCTACCGCTTCGCGATAAGTATAGGTATAGACCGGTTTACCGAAAATCTCACTGGTGTGCTTGGCAGGAGTGGCCGTAAGGCCTATGCGAACGGCATCGAAGTACTCGAGTACACGGCGATAGCTTGAGAGGTACTGGCTCGCGTCACGGTGAGCAAGTTCTCCTTCTGTCATCTGCTGATCGAGTGCATAGCCCCTATGCGCCTCATCGACAATAATGCAGTCAAACTCATCAAGTGCTGGGGGCGTATCAGACATATAGATCCGCTTCACCATCGCTTGTACGGTAGCAACTTGAATACGGGTTTCCGCTTCACTGCTCATATCACCTAATTCGGCAATATTGTAGATAGAGGATAACGTTTTGTTCTGTTCAAGTTTTGCTTCATCGAAAGAATCGCAGGCTTGATTGCCTAGCGCGGTTCTGTCGACTAAGAACAAGATACGTTTAAAGCGTTCCGCCTTAAGAAATCGGTACATCAAGCCGATAATGGTTCGGGTTTTACCGGTACCTGTTGCCATCGCCAGCAGGCATTGGGTTTTATCTTCCTCTAGGGCAGATTCTACCGCCACAATCGCTTTTTGCTGATAATCACGCAGGCCTAAGTAATCGAAGCCCTCTTGCTGAAGCAACTTTTCTGCTTCGTATCTACTGCGCTTTAATTTGTCGATGAGACCATCAGGGGAATGGAATTGTTGCAAGGGCCTTTTGGCATTGCTTGCTTTACGGGTATCACGGAACCACGTACCTGAAAGCTCAGCTAGCTGTTTATTAAACGGTCGCCCATTGCAAGAGTAGACAAATGGAATGTGGTAATGCCCCTCTTCCTCATCAGCCCAAGCTATGGTTCTGCTTTCCAACTCCCATGCACCTTTTTGAGATGAAATGAGCTTGTAACCTTTGGAGTAACGCTCTGCTTGAGAGACTTTGCCTGCAACATTGGTGTTTTCTTGCTTAGCTTCAACCACGGCGATAGGAGTTAAACCACAAAACAGCACATAATCAGCGCGCCCACTTTTTTCTTGATGCTTAGTTGGCCATTCAGCAATTGCGAGGTTTTTACCTTTTTCCGGTCTTACCCCTTTTCGATAATCTAAAACGTCTGAATCAGCATCCCAGCCAGCATCGATAAGCTGTTGATCGATGAGGATGCGAGTAAGTTCTTCATTAAGAGTAATGCGACTACTGGCGGTATTGGTGCGCTTATTTACATCTTTGCGCTGCGCTTTAATCGCTTTGAGTGTTTCCTCTGTTTGCTCGGCTAACTGCTTTTGAAGCTTTGTAAGCTTGTTATCAAATTCATCTTTTTGTTTCGCAAGTGCCTGCTCATGCGATTTTGCCTGAACAGCCAGTTCTCTCGCCTCGGCATCCATCTGCTCTGCAAGTACCGCGAACTCTTCTTTTTCTTGTTCAAGCAGAGAAGTTAGCTGCTGATTAGATTCTAGTTGTTCGTTATTTTCGAGCAATTGGCTTTTAAGCTGTTGTATTTGAGTTTGTAGCTCAGTTAATTGCTTACTAGGGTCTTGAGGGATAACAAACTCACCCACTTTGAAATCGACGCCTTGCTTGCCAAAAGCTCTGTGGTACCAGATAGCAATATCACGAGCGACACGAAGGCCAGCTAATGCTGGTTTATGTTCGGTTTTGAATTGATGTACCGCTTGGTTACCCGCTTTACGCAGACCATGGAACAGGCTGATGATTTGAGACTCGAGGCGTAGTTCACGGTTAATTCGAAATAGGAGATCTGCTTGATTAGTTTTATCGTCAAATTCAATGCTACAGCGCATCGCTAGATCTTGTGCGATTGCTTCGGCAAACTGGCGCAGCTTAACTAATGTGGTATTAGGATCACTAGAGAAAGCGCGTTCAGCACTTTGCGCTAGTTGCAGGAAGATGGGATCATGTGACGCTAAAAAATAAAAATTACTTTGAATTCCATTTTCACCAACTTCAGATTTAGCCATCACTGCTCCACGTGCATTTATTGATAAATATCAATCAACTAAAAATAAAATTGTTGATGATACATACTAATTTGAAACTGACATCAAGTCAGTAATTATTTGATTGATTTATTCAAAACCCAGAGCTAGAACATACGAATCTGCAGATTTCCTATTATAAATTCACGCACATAAAAGTCTGTTCTGACTATTCTCAATTTGATTAAAAATAGTAATCACCACCAGCTTTTGCTGGTGGTGATTGATTAGATGGCATTCAGAGGAGCAAGGTCGATAATTAAAGAGTCTTTAACTCGATTAAAATCTTCGCTTTCTATATCGCAGGCCGTAAAACTTTCTAAAAGTTCTTGCTGTCTCGGCTGTCCAAATGCTAAGCGATAGAGCACAAGTATTTTTTTTACTTCTGCATATTTTGCAACTTCTTTACTCATTGGGTAAGTCGGTACAATTCGCTCAATTTGTGCTTTCCCGTTAGGAGTAAACCAGTACGGCTCTAAGTCACTAGTTTTGTTCGTATCAACATTAGCTGCTTGCTCAAATAGCTGTTGCCAAACATCCGTTTTGTTTCCTAAGCCTGGGGTGTAGTTTTCCGCAATACGTTGGCGGACCACAATCTTTGTTAATCCATGATATATGGATGGATTTCATATAGCGATAGCTGAGCAAGAAAGTAGAACTTACTGTGATTGAAATCTAGCTGGTTATGACTGTTGTTAGCTATCGTAAGGCAGCCAGATCAATCACGTAACTCAATTTGATGTAATCTTACGGCTATTTTGTTTGCCATTATCGATTCTTGGGTTATCCCTTTTTCTACTTTAGACATTAATAACTCTAACTTAGGAGGGATAAGTTCTGAGACTCGACCCCAGTTTTGGTATTGGTCCGCAAATAGAATCGATCGTCCATGTTCTTTAAGAGTCTCTATTGATAAATTGGGAAGCAGCATATAAGTGGCTCCCGATGATAAAGCTAAAGAAATACCTTTAGGATCTGTGTCAAACCAAGCTATAAGTTCAATATATGGAAAAGCCAATGCAATTTCTTTTGATATTACCCCGCAGTCCTTATCTCCTCGGTAGACGATAAGAGGGTTAGGTCCAATGTCATTTTGTACCAATCTAAACTTAGAAAACGCTTCATAGTTTTCAACAATCACAACTTGGCTGTGTTCAATGCTCTTCAGATGATTTAGATCTATCTCAATGTTCATACCCTCTTCTAAGTCATATGTTTTATTATTTATGTTCGTGGATAAAAGCCCATAAATTTTAATGACCTTGCCTTTGACAGGTCTTGAACTTAGCTTCTCATTTGGAAAGTACTGAGCCATCTCCATTCGAGAATTCGGGATAGAATCAGTTAAAAGATCAAAACCTGATTGTTCTTTAATTACTTTCCTAATTTGACGTATATCTCTAGGCGTCAGCTGTAGCTTCTCACCGCTGGCGATTCCAATACTAAAGTCGCGGTGGAAAATCTCAAAAACGCCACTTAGCACTACATTCGCACCTTCTTTAACCTTCGCTGGAGAAAAGAGCTGTTTGAGCCGATTTAAATCACTACCCGTCATATCATCAATAATTCTACTCACAGTTTCCTCGCTATAGACACATCTTCTAAGTGAAGGTTGCCGTAACCGATATTGCTACCTTTTGCTAAATAGGTATAAGACCCGATAGGTTCGACGATAAAGCCTTTGCTATCTTCGGGAAGCATTGAACTATGGAAGTTAAGCACACTAAATAGCCACACATCTTTAGCACAAGTGAGCTGATCAAGATCTTCCGGTAAGTCACCATTGATTTGCTCATAATATTCCAAGGCGGAAATGTTGGTTTTCCCCTTCCCCATAAAGGCTTCAGCAAAAAAGGTATCGCAATGTGAATCAATGTCCGCTTCAATCAGCTCTTGTATTTCAACATCAAGTGTCAATTCTCGGCGCTCAGCTTCTTCAACAGCCGGAAGCTCTTCTGGTTCGACAGGTTGTACCGTAATTTTCTCAACAATATCGGCCAATTCCGGCTCTTGGTCCATATCATCAGGATTTGGATGATGCGCAAATTCAATCGGTTCTGAAAGCCAAAATGTAGGTATGCCATCATGCTTTACTACCTCATCTGGCAAAATCAAATCTTCACCTGGTGTCCAGTGTGGCTCTTGATCAATGAACCGATCAAAGGCGTTGATCAGGTCCTTATCACGCTCTCGGTTACGATACTTCAGCATCAAAGCTCGAAGTTGAATTAGGATAGAACCGAGCTCTTGTTGGCAACTACGAACAGCATTGTGCATTTCAGTGCACAACAAGGTGTTGAGCTCTGAGTTATCTCCAGCCGTTTCACTCAACAACTTAAAAGAGAAAGCTTTCATGCCACTAACAAGCTTTTCAGCTTGCTCTATAGCGACTTGGTTCTCTTTTTGTTTCTGGACTAGCGTATGACCATAACCAAAGTCATAACTGATACGGTTTCTTAGGCGACGACAAGATTCTTGCAAATCCATTGTGATTTCATAAACGACACCTTCAAGGCTATTAAACCTATCAGCCTCTTGTTCTCTTTTGCCATTTAATTTAGCTTCCAGGTATTCTTGTGCAAGGATCTGAATTTCTGGAATGCGCTCAGCGTGTTGAGTCCCTAGAAATGAACTAGCTTCCGTCTCAAGGAAATAGTTCATCAGTGCTTCCATCTTAGGGTGCACACGGTAGCCCCGGCTTGTCACGATAACAACACGGGCTTCTTTTAATTTACGTAGGTCGTTGGCGTTCTCATGAGTTTCACGTATCGTGCCATTTTCAAAAACATGAGTTAATGTGTCCTTTGCTTGGCTGATTAAGCGAAGCATGTGGTTAACACCACCATGTTTCCCATTGCTTTGAGAACTCATCAAAAGCCAAACTCCCCTTGGTTCTCGTTTGCTTTGTTAACTGTCTCAACAATCTTTTCATGCGTATCGATGAAATCAAGCACCTCGTAAACAAAGTCTAATTTTCCTGTCATCACATAGAGTTGGCGCTCTTTATTTACTAAATGAGCCACCCCTTCTTTAACCAAGAATTCGACGACTACATTGAGTTTTTCAGTTGCACTGTCACGAACTTTTTTTCGACTAACTTTCGGGAGTCGATAAATACTATCGAGTTTATCCATCAAGCTAGGAGACGATTGGATTTGTGCACTCAGTACAGGCACACTTAACTCATCACCACCAACCATCACCGCTTCCACTTGAGCAGCCTCACTGACTGTCGCCACGAACTTAACTACAGGTCGAATGATACCGTGTACATTACTCATCAACGCGGTCACCTGACGACGATTGTGGTCGTCGATACTCTTATAGGTGACATAATAGGCACTGGTTCGGCTCGTGCACTGGAGCTCACGGCTCATAAGAGTCAACGCTTGATTAATTTCTCGGCGTGTACGGTCCTCTTTAAGCGTCTTGTAGGCTTCACGATCGGTTGCTGGGCAGATAAAGCTACCACTAAGTAGAGACTCTAGGACTTGTGATACAGGCTTCATGCTTCTACTCCTGAGCTAGTTTCAGCGGCTTTGGCTAACGCGAGTTTACTTACTTTAGGTCTGTTGAAAATATTCTTGTAAGGCGTTAGGTGGTACAGGTACTTAAATAAATTGGCTGTACGGTTATTGCCATCTGGTTGAGCCGCAATAACATTGAAGTTGTGTGCCCCCATCATTTTAAGCAGTTTGGCTTGGTTCTCCGCCGTCAGCTTACCAATCTCATCGGTTGGGTAAGTTATTGATAGTCGACTTCCTCCGCGTTGTTGCGTAAGTAGTGCTAAATACAACATGGATTGAATAAGCAAGTTCGTGCCATTACTGGCCAAATCACGCATATCTTTATCTGTTTTGGCGGTTTTACGCTGGTTGTTCTCGATGACTTCGAACTTGATGTCAAACAGCTCAGTTGGCTTCTTAACTTTCTCGGCACTGATATGGTAAGTCAGTGTATCTAAAGCATTGTAGAACTCTTTGGTTGGTAGCTCCGCTGATCCAGTTTTATCCCACTCTTCGTAAATCTCAGAGAAGTTAATAATGTCTTGCCAACCTTGTAGTTTGGAAAGTGAACTCTCCACGTTAATGTCAATAGAACCAACCACCGAGAACGTGTTATTGGCCTTTACTTGTTCAGATATATTACGACCAAGTTTCTTAATATCGCGATCGAAGCCCAGAAGTCGATGCTTGAAGTCGACGAGCATACGACCCATGTTGACCGCACTTTCAATTGTTATACTGGTCACTTGAGGAATAATGTCATTCATGATTATTTCAAGAATATCTATTCGCTTAGAGTCACTAGCAACAATATCCTCTGTAATGGTGTTTCGGCTGCTTTCATTCCAGAAACGATACAGCTCCCCGTCCCCAAGACCAAGAGTGATAGACTCCATCTGTTGTATATCTTTTTTACGTTGCTTAGTAAGCCTCTCTAACTCTGGGAGTTTGCTCTCCACATCACTCAATAGTGAGTTTAAGTCGCCGTTATAATCGAGCGCCTCTTGGTTCCCTTCTTCGTCCTCATACATCACGTAGCTAGCTAGGCGAGAAATAGCGCTGTCAGCACGCTGCTTGTGGTTTCTCAAGATAGAGAGCTTTTCATCAAACTCTTTTTTGGTTCGATTAGCTTCGGCTCTCAGCTCTTTCAGTTTAGTTTCAAAAGATCGAACTTCTTGGTGCACCGTTTCAAGCTCTTTTGCCTTAGTATTACGATCGTGACGTCTCTTAGGGTCATCCACTTCATAAACAGCAATCCATGTCTCGTATTCTTTGATCTTATGAGAATTTGCTTTTAAGCTTTTGATCTCATTATCAAGAAATTCAATTTCTTCTTTGTAGCTCTGATAGATTTCACCGCTAATACCTTGCTCACTCAAGCGCTGATCGTACTCCATTTCGATGCGCTGTTTGTTCTCGCCTAACATAAGAGTATTTTTTTTAAGTAGTTCGTCGATAGCGTCGAGCGTGAAAGCGAGTGATGACTCAATATTGCCAATTTGAGTAAGCCTGTCGTTGTTCAGCTCTAATTTTGCGTCTTCAAAACGTTGGGCCGTTACTGAAATTTCCTGCTCAATCAAGACTATAGTTTTCTCGATTGATTTGATGCTTATATTAATTTTTTCAATTAAGCTTTCTTTTGCACGAACAATCTCGATTTTCTTATTTTTAAGGTTAACCTTAGTTTGTGTTAGGTCACTCTCAGTGTTTCGAAGCTCATTGCGAAGTCGTGACAACTCAATAGCTGACTGTTTAATAGCAGAATCATTTTTCAAAATTTGCTTATTAAAATCGATCTCTGCGTCGTCAAGCTCACCAATAAGGTCCATCAAACTAGCTTGCTCTTCGACATCAGCTTTGTTAGTTACAGTACTATCAGCTAGGTTGCTCGTATCGATGTACAAGTCAAACATAGAACCTGAATCTTCAGTCATTGATGGTGTAAGTGTCGTATCCATCAAAAGGTCATCAGTAAGCACACGGCCAAGTGGAGAGCTTTGCCATCCCTCTCGATTAGCTTCAAGGAACGAGAACAATGTTCCTGAGTCAGGGTCTAATCGGTTACTGACTACTTTGAACCTGGCTTCGGCATCGCGCTTGTTACGACGAGTTTCCTCTAATCCTTCAAGTAGCTTTTCACGTTTAGTTTGTAAGTTGGCACCTTCCTTCTCGGTCGCAAGTGTCGTGTGTTTCAACGTGTCTATTTGCTCTTGCAATCTGTCTTTCTCAGACTCCAACTGTTCTCTCTGTTCAATAAGAAGCTCATCAATATCTGGGTTTTTTAGTCGCTGTTTTTGAGTGGCGAGATTAGCCTTACGTTCCATTAGAGTCGCAGATTTATCAGTAGTGAAACTTGTATGAGATTGGCTCAGTTCCTTTAACTGTGGTTGATACACAGCGTCTATCTTGTCTAGCTTTACCTTGAACTCTTTTTCGGCATCAAGTTTTTGCTCTGTTAGATCAGACTTTTCTTTATTGAACTTACTATCAAGGCTTTGTTTGTCTTTCTCATACTTTGCTTTAGCATCATTTACCTTGGTTTCAAGATCGGCATAACTCTGTCTTTGATGTGCCACCTTGTCTTCCATTTCTGGAAGTTGCTTAAGCTTAATCGACAGCTCTGGGTAACCATTATTTTCGTATGTTATAAGCTTCCGGTGGTGTACGTCGATTTCAGAATCAAGACTTCCAATAGAGCGTTGAAGGGAATTCTGTCGAACCTCTTTATCGAGCTTTTCTTCATTAATTTCGCCAATCTGCCTGTCACTATTCTCAAGAAAGCCTGCGCGCATCAGGTCGTTTTTTTTAAGGGACTCATCAAGGATTTTAGACGCTTTACGAATGATTATTAAGGCATTTTCGAGCTGAGTGGTTAGATAGGCGATCTGCTTATTGTTCGCAATAGCTTCAATGAATGCGTCTTTTTTTTCTAGGAAAGCTGTTAGACCGTTGTAGTCATCACACCATTGTTCAATTCTGTTCGAATCCACACCAAATTCTAGTGTGCTATTACCTTGCTCAAGAATATCAAGGAAAAGCGCCTTGGTGTCGGCCATATTGAATTCACCCTGAATCAATGCTGCAGTGATTTTTTCAATGTGACGGACATCATGACGACCAGAGCACAAAGAGTAGCTTAGGAACTGATTATTCAAAGTTCCTGCATTAATGTTTTGGATAATTTCGCGGTACTCTTTGACACTAGTAATACGAGACTCATAATCCAAACCGTTAGCAGTCAGCTCCGCGGCCAACTTTGTACAGCCGATAGCGTAAGGCTTTTCTTCGCTGTCTTGTTTAATGAGCACTGATTGTTCAAACTGACCTTTAACGAAAAGGTAAACAATGCCACCTTTAGTACTGAGGTTTCGATAACAAATGACATGAGCAACTTGACCACGAGCGGTAATGTACTCGAAAACAATATAACTATTACTGTGTGGTAAGTACCATTCTGCGAAGGGCTTATTTACATTCGATTTCCTGACGATCTGCGTGCCAGTCGCTCCATAAAAGAACGGAATGAGCCTTAATAATGATGTTTTGCCTTCTCCGTTACCGCCAGTTATCTGAGTGGGAGCGTCAAAAGAATACTCTGAAAACATCTTGTTTTTCTGATAGGAATTTATTGCGATAACTTTGGTCAATCCGGCATACATCATCGTATTTATCTCGAGTTTTGTTGTTTCCTTGATTGAAAATCAACCAGGTTGAATTTGTGGCAACTAAATCAGGTTACAACCTGCAATACCATCGACTATCTCACAGTAATGATTCCTGACTCTGATTCGCCCTTCTCAATATCCACAATAAATATATGTACTTATTTAGTACATGTATATACTGTATACATAAACATGTAACATTTATGAGCACGAACATGAGTCAAGCAGATATCAAATGGGACCAACAAGTACGATTTCGACTAATTGAAATCATCGCTCTGTGGGAGGGACGACTGACGACAAATCATCTATGTGATGCTTTTCACATAGGGCGACAACAAGCTTCTAGAGATATCAACAAGTACATTAGCTTGACTGACCAAGGTCAATTGATACTGGATCGGACAATTAAAGGCTACAGGCCAGCAGACAACTTTAAACCTCTGTTTACTCAAGGGACTGCTCATGAGTACCTGCTCATGCTTCATCAGCAATATAACCAAGAAGAGACCTTTGAGTTCTTTAATTGGGGGGAAGCTCAGTCGACCGTATTGAACGTCCCTGAAAGGGCTATATCACCAAAAATCGTTCGAGGATTAATCGCAGCAGCAAGGGCTAACCTTCGCGTAGATATTGACTACGTATCGCTCTCTACACCTGAGGTTCGAGGTAGAGTAATTGCCCCCCACAGCTTGGTTTATGATGGCATCAGATGGCATGTAAGAGCATTTTGTGAAGATAAAAATGAGTTTCGAGATTTTGTATTAAGCCGCTTTAGAAACGAGCCTGATTTAATGGATAGGTCATCTAAGACGCGAGAACATGATGATGATTGGAATCATCACGTTAAGTTAACTATTACACCTAACCCTTACTTATCTGAACAACAGCAAGTTGTGGTTGCCGACGACTACGCTATGAAAAACAAGGAGTTGGAAATAACAACTCGAGGAGCTTTAGTAAGTTATTACTTACGACGTATGGGGGTTACACAAGACCAAAAACTGCTAAAAGAACAACCAGAAGCGCATCAATTGACAGCTTACTTTGACTAAAATATTCCCCTGTGATGGATAGGATGGTAGTAATTCAATCAGTAAACATAAGTACAAACCAATCAACGATTAATTACTAACCCTTCCATCCGCTCATCTACCTCACTCTCCACCCAGGCGACAGCCCTATCTCCTAAACTTATCGATTGAGGAAAATTATTTTCGTTCATCTTGCGGTAAATCGCCGAACAAGATAAAGCCAGCCCTCACTTGTCATCAAGTAGGTGATATCGCCAGCCCATTTCTGATTCGGTGCATCAGCAGTAAAATCTTGTTCCAGAAGGTTAGGCGCAACGGGTAAGGAATGTTTACTATCTGTTGTAACCTTAAATTTACGCGCAGCTTTTGCAACCAGACTCTGCCTTTTCATGATGTCTGATATCGTCTTAAGGTTGTGCTTGTTCCCTTGCTCTACCAGTTCTACCTGGATACGTCTTGCACCGTCACTACCTTTGCTAGCTTCGAACGCCTTTTTGACCGTTATGTCACGCAGCGTAGGTGCTCTATCCCTTTGACTAATTTCATGACGATGCTTTAGCCAGTAGTAAAACCCACTACGCGATACAGCAAGAACCTTGGCCATTCTCATTACGGAGAACTGCTCAAGGTGCACTTGC